>JPPB01000249.1 GCA_001483205.1 alpha proteobacterium 3107 | reverse complement strand
GGAAAAGATCAGGCGCCGGAAACCGGGCGACAGGCGCAGCCGCTCAAGCCGATAGGCCAGCCGCGACGGGGCCGGGTCGCGCCTGCGCCCGCGCCGGGGGGTGCGCCTTAGCGCGCGCATGAGGCATCCTCCACCAGCCACCGGCACAAGGCACCGAACCCGATGCCGCAATGCCGGGCCTGTTCCGGCGACAGCGACGTGGGGGTCATCCCCGGCTGCGTATTGGTTTCCAGCAGCACAAGACCATCGCGGCCACGGGCCTCATCCCAGCGGAAATCCGTGCGGCTGATCCCCCGGCAGCCAAGCGCCTGATGCGCCCGGCGCGCATAGTCCATACAGGCGTCAAACACCTCTGCCGGAATGTCGGCAGGCAGAACATGCCGCGACCCGCCCGCCGCATATTTGGCGTGATAGTCATACCAGCCATCGGTCAGAATATCGGTGACGGTCAGCGCCCGATCCCCCATCACCGTCACGGTCAGCTCTCGCCCCGGCACATAGGCCTCTGCCATCACCCGGTCCGGCATGTCATCGGAAAGCACCGGCGGCGTGTTCGCGAATGCGGGCACGATACGGATACCGACAGAAGAGCCTTCGTTGTTCGGTTTCACCACATAGGGCGGGGCCATGACATGGGCGGCGGCGACCTCAGCCCGCGCATAAAGGGCGCTGTCCGCTACCGGCAGGCCCGCCGCGCGATAAGCCGCCTTGGAACGCTGTTTGTCCATCGCCAGCGCCGAGGCCAGAACGCCGGAATGGGTATAGGGGATGCAGAGCCATTCGAGGATGCCCTGCGCACAACCGTCCTCTCCCCAACGGCCATGCAGGGCATTGAAGGCGACATCGGGCTTCAGGTCGTCAAGGCGCGCGGCCAGGTCCGGGCCTGCATCCAGTTCGGCCACCTCATACCCTTCGCCCCTGAGTGCGGCGGCGCATTCACGCCCGGACGACAGCGAAACCTCGCGTTCCGCCGAAGGCCCGCCCATCAGAACCGCCACTTTTGGGGTAGCCCTGCCCGACATACCCGCCTCTCGTTTTGTGCGCCCGGTCCCGCCATGGGCCGTGCTGATGCTTCGGGGCCTGCCTGCGGCCCCTGAAATCATTCATTATTCCGGCGCGGGGGTGTCCATTGCGGGGTCGCCCACGCGCATGATCTCCCACTCTAGCGTCATTCCGCTGTGCCGGAAAACCCCCTTTCTGACCAGTTCCCCCAGTTTTTCCAGATCAGAGGCCCGCGCGCCACCGGTATTGACCATGAAATTCGGATGTTTGGGCGACATTTGCGCGCCGCCCACCCGTGCGCCCCGCAGACCGGCCTCATCAATCAGCTTCCAGGCTTTCAGCGCGTGGCTCTCGCCCGCCCTGCCGGTCGAGCTGCCCCCGGCGGGATTGCGAAAGGTGCTGCCCGCCGTGCGTTCCTTCACCGGTTGGGTCGCGTTGCGCCGGGCGACCTGCTCTGCCATCCGTTCCGCCAGCGCCTGCGGATCGCCCTGCCGCCCCTCAAACATGGCCTCAATGATCACCCAGCCCTCGGGCAGATCGGTTTGGCGATAGCGGAAATTCAGGTCTTTCGCCGTCAGTTCCACGATTTGCCCGGCGCGGGTGATTGCTTTGGCCCCCCTGAACACATCGGCGACATAGGCCCCATAGCAACCCGCGTTCATCCGCACCGCGCCGCCGACCGTGCCGGGGATGGTGCGCAGAAAGGTCAGATCAACCCCTGCCTCTGCCGCTTTGCGCGCGACATGGGCATCAAGCGCGCCTGCGCCCGCCGTCACCTGCGCGCCGTCAATGGTGACCTTGCTGAACCCCCGGCCGAGGCGGATCACCGCGCCGCGCACCCCCCCGTCGCGCACGATCAGGTTAGAGCCGACCCCCATCGGAAAGACCGGCACATCCCCCGGCAAGGCGGCCAGAAAAGCGGCCAGATCGTCCGTATCCGCAGGCTGAAAGAACATATCCGCCGGGCCGCCGGTGCGCAGCCAGGTCAGATCGGCCAGCGCCCGGTTCCGGGTCAGCGGGCCGCGCAGGGCCGCCGCAATCACTGCCGCCCCCGTCCGGCCAGCCCGCGCAGCCGCCTGAGCAGGTAAATCAGCGGCCAGCGCAGGATCGAGGCCCCGGCCATCAGAATGATCAGCCCGACCCATGGCCCGTTCTCAAAGATCACGAAACCCAAAAGCGGAACACCGACCGCGATCAGCCCGTAAGCGGCCTTCCAGTGCCTGTCCCGGCTCGGGAAAATCGCGATCATGTTCGCGGCGATGAACCACAGGCAGGCAAGCGCGAGGGAAAGCGTCATCGGCGCGGCCTATTCCGCAAGGCCCGCAAGCCGCCGGGGCAGCGCGTTCGCCCAGGCGGTGATTGACCCCGCGCCCAGACAGACGACAATATCGCCGGGCCGGGCCTCTGACCGCACCAGCTTTGCCAGCCCTGCCTCGTCTTCCACCGGGCGCGCGTCCCGATGGCCGCTGCGGACCAGCCCGGCCAGCAGATCATCGCGCGTCGCCCCCGGGATCGGTTCCTCGCCCGCCGCGAACACCCCGGCGACGCCAATAATGTCGGCCTCGTTGAAACAGGCGCAGAAATCATCGAACAACATCGACAGGCGGGTGTAACGGTGCGGCTGATGCACGGCGATCACCCGGCCCCGGCAGCATTGGCGTGCGGCCTTCAGCACCGCCGCAATCTCGACCGGATGATGGGCATAATCGTCGATGATCGGAACGCCCTCATAGGTGCCCACCGTGGTGAAACGGCGATTGACGCCCCGAAACGCGGCCAGCGCCGTGCGAATCCCGTCCTTGCTCATTCCCAGATGCCGCGCGACCGCCACGGCGGACAAGGCGTTAGAGACATTATGGTCGCCGGGCATGGGCAGGGTGCAGCCGGTGATCACCTGCCCCTCGGCCTGAAGCGCCACGTCAAAGCGGGCAACCCCGCCATCGTCATATGCCAGGTCAACCGCCCGCACATCGGCCTGCGCGTTGAACCCGTAGGTCAGCACCCGCCGGTCCGTCACCCGGCCCACCAGCGCCTGAACCTCCGGATGATCGGTGCAGCAGACCGCCAGCCCGTAGAACGGGATATTCGAGACGAAATCGGCAAACCCCTGGCGCAGGGCGTCGAAACTGCCCCAGTGCTCCATATGTTCCGGGTCGATATTGGTGACAATCGCGATGGTCGCGGGCAGCCGGTTAAAGGTGCCGTCGGATTCGTCGGCCTCAACCACCATCCACTCGCCCCGCCCCATGCGCGCGTTCGAGCCATAGGCGTGGATGACACCGCCATTGATCACCGTCGGGTCAAAGCCGCCTGCCTCCAGCAGCGTCGCCACCATGGTTGTGGTGGTCGTCTTGCCATGGGTGCCCGCAACCGCGACATTCGACTTCAGGCGCATGAGTTCGGCCAGCATCTCGGCCCGGCGCACCACAGGCAGGCCGCGCGCCCGCGCTGCCTCCAGCTCGGGGTTGCCGGGCCGGATGGCCGATGAGATGACAACCACCTCTGCCCCGTCCAGATTTTCGGCGCGCTGACCGGTGAAAACCTTTGCGCCCAGTTCTTGCAGGCGTTCGGTGATCCGGCTGCTCTTCAGGTCTGATCCCTGCACCGGATAGCCATGATCCAGCAGCACCTCGGCAATGCCCGACATGCCGATGCCACCAATGCCGACGAAATGAACCGGCCCCATGCCGACGGGAAGTTTGGTTGCCGCCGCGCTCATGCCGCCCGTTCCCCTGCCGCCAGACCCTCGACCAGTTCCGCCAGTGCCTCAGTCGCGCCGGGCCGGGCATATTCCCGCGCCGCATTCGCCATTTTCGTCGCCGCCTTCGGCTGGTCAAAGATCATCCGTATCTGCCCGGCCAGCATATCCGGCGCAAGGGCCGATTCGGGGATCATCACCGCCGCGCCCGCCTGCACCAGCGCGCGGGCATTGGCGGTCTGATGGTCCCCGGTGGCGCGGGCAAACGGGATCAGGATTGCCGGGCGGCCGATTGCACTGATGTCGGCGACCGATGACGCACCCGCCCGGCTGATCACCAGTTGCGCCTCTCCCATCCGGCGGGGGATGTCGGTAAAGAACGTGCGCACATCCGCATCAATGCCGTGATCGGCATAAAAGGCACGCACCCGGTCGCAGTCCTGCGCCCGCGCCTGATGGGAAACGCGCAGGTGGTGCCGTATCCCGTCGGGCAGGGCGGCGATTGCCCCCGGCACCATGTCCGACAGGATGCGCGCGCCCTGACTGCCACCGATCACCAGGATCGACATCGGATAATCCCCCGGCGGGATATAGGGGGCACCCTCGCGCTCCATGATTGCCCGGCGCACCGGATTGCCGGTATGGATCGCCGCCACGCCCTCGGGCAGATCGGCAGGCCAGATGCCGCAGGAAACGCAATGCACCCGTCGGGCGAAGAACCTGTTGACCCGGCCCGAAACGCCGTTCTGTTCATGGATCATCCGCGGCAGGCGCAGAAGACGCGCGGCAAACAGCGCCGGGATTGTCGGATAGCCGCCAAAGCCGATGACCACATCGGGCCGGTCGCGCCGCATCGTCGCCACTGCGGACGCTATGCCGCCCGCGATGCGGAACGGGGCGGCGAGTTTCGCCACCAGCCCGCCGCGCGCAAAGGTGGCCGATGCCACCTGCTCGACCTGCACCACATGGGAAAAGCCCCCGGCATAGCGCGCGCCCCGCGCGTCGGTCGAGAGCTTCACCCGCCAGCCCCTGCGCAGCAACAGCTCTGCCAGAGCCTGGGCCGGAAACATGTGCCCGCCGGTGCCCCCGGCGGCAATCAGCAAAAGCGGCCCCCTGTCGCCTCTGCCCGTCATCAGCGCCCCCGACCGATGAAATGGTCGGCGATCTCGCCCTGGGGTCGGGTCCGGGTAAAGGCCAGCAGCATCCCCAGCGTGATCCCCCCCGCCACCAGCGACGACCCGCCATAGCTGACAAACGGCAGGGTCATCCCCTTTGCCGGCAGCAATCGCACCGCAACGCCGGTATTGATAAGGGCCTGAACGCCGAACATGCAGACCAGCCCGGCCCCTGCCAGCCGGATGAACGGGTCACGCTCGCGCATCAGACGGATCAGAGAGCGCACGGTGATCAGCGCGAAAAGAGAGATGATGAGCAGCACAAGAACCAGCCCGTATTCCTCGGCGGCCACAGCGATGATGAAATCCGTATGCGCATCGGGCAGTGACCATTTCACCTGCCCCTCGCCGACACCGACGCCGAAAAATCCGCCCTCGCGAATGGCGTTGGTGGCATAGCCGATCTGGGTGGTGGGGTCGATCTCGGTGGACAGGAAACCGTCGATCCGGCGGGCGAAATGCTCTGAGTTCTGATAGGCAACCACGCCGCCGGACACCGCCAGCCCCGCCATGGCGAATATCAGCAGCACCGGCGCACCGGCAACGAAATATATCACCCCCCAGCCGAACAGGATCAGAACGGCCTGGCCAAAATCGGGCTGCATGGTCAGAAACCCGGTGATCAGCAGCGCAACCGCCAGTGAGATCACCTTGCCGGGCGGGCCGTTTGCCTGTTGGCTTGCGGCCATCAGCCAGGCGGTCAGGACCACGAAACCGGGCTTAAGAAACTCCGAGGGCTGAACCGAGCCAAAGCCCAGCGAATACCACCGTGTCGCCCCCTTGCCGAAATCGGTGCCGAAAAACGGCAGGAGCATCAGGCCGATCAGGGCGGCAGCAAAGCCGATGATCCCCAGCCTGCGCACCAGATCGGGCGACATCATCGACATCAGCACCATGGCGATCAGCGCCATGGCCCCGAAAGCAAACTGCCGCTTGACATAATAGAATGGCTCCAGCCCGTTATGAGCGGCCAGGGGCGGGGACGACGCCCACCCCAAAAGCAGGCCGATACTGCACAGGATCAGCACCAGCCAGAGGGTCAGCTTATCGATGGTGCGCCACCAGCGCGGCAGAATCGGCTCGCCCCGCTGCACGGGAACTGCGCCATAAACCATTTCCGTCATGGGTGACCGCCTGCTCTCATGGTTTCGCCTGTTCTTTCTCTGCCACTTGTCGGCTGTTATCGCCCGTTATTGCCCGCTTTCCGGGTCTCTGTGCGCCAGTCTAGCCCGGATGCGCCGCCCGCGCCACCCTGCGAAGCGCTGTTTTACAGAGGCCTCTCGCATAATGGCGCGTCGCCCCCCCAAATACCCCGCCCGGTCGCAAGACCGGGCAGCGCCTGCCTGCCCCCCGGCAGGCGCTTTGAATGTATCAACCCTTTGCAACGTATGGACTTTATGGCAAGACCATCGCCAATGTGAACTGTCGCGAAAAGCGCCCGCCCAGGCAGGCGGCTGCCCGGCTGAGTGAATATGCAGAGGTCTTTCACTCACCGGACAACCGCGCGACCTCGGCCATGAACGCCGCGCCCCGCTGCTCAAAATCCGGGTATTGGTCGAAACTTGCCGCCGCCGGGGCCAGCAAGACCGTCTCTCCCGCCTCGGCCTCGGCCACAGCGCGGGCCACAGCGCGCGCCATCGTCCCGCAAATCTCATGCGGCGTATCATGCCCGAGCGCCGCCGCAAACGCCTGCGCCGAATCCCCGATCAGGTAAGCCTTCACCACCGATCCCAGATGGGGCATCACGGCACCGATCCCGCCTTCCTTGCCCAACCCCCCGGCGATCCAGCGGATACGTCCGAACGCCTGAAGCGCCTGCGCCGCGCTCTCGGCATTGGTGGCCTTTGAATCGTTCACGAATGTCACCCCCCCCCGGCGGGCAACGATCTGGCTGCGGTGGGGCAACCCCTGAAACGTTCTGAACCCCTGTTCAGCCACACGCGGCGACACCCCCACCGCCCGACAGGCCGCATAAGCGGCACAAGCGTTCTGATGGTTATGCGCCCCCGGCAACCCGTCAAGGCCGCGCAGATCGACCGAAGCCACCTGCCGCCCCTTGCGGTATTCGGCCAGAAACCCCTTGCGGGCAAACACCGACCAGCCGGGGCCGGACAGCCGCCGCCCGGCAGAGATGCGGATCACCCGGTCATCCCCCGCCTGCTCTGACATCTGATCGGCCAGAAAGACCCCCTCTGCCTCATCAACGCCGATCACCGCGCGCTCCGGCCCGCCCTCGGCGAACAGCCTGCGCTTGGCGGCGAAATACCCGCCCAACCCGCCGTGGCGGTCCAGATGATCCGGGGTCAGGTTGGTCAGAACGGCAATGTCCGGCGCGAGTGACCGGGCAAGCTCAATCTGATAGCTCGACAGTTCCAGCACGATGATCTCGCCCTCGCCGGGCAGGTCGAGGTCAAGCACCGCCCGCCCGATATTTCCGGCCAGCCGGGACGGGCGGCCCGCCGCCAACAGCAGATGATGGATCAGCGCCGCCGTCGTCGATTTGCCGTTAGAACCGGTGACCGCGATCACCCTTGGCGGGGCGGCGGACATGTCCCCGTCCACGACCGCCCGGAAGAACAGCCCGATGTCGTTATCTGTCGGCACGCCTGCCTCCCGCGCCGCCGCAACCGCCGGATGGGGCGACGGATAGAGATGCGGAATGCCCGGCGATACGATCAGCGCCGCGACACCGCCCCAGATATTGCCCTTTGAAAGATCATGCAGGGTGCCGCCCTCGGCACCGGCGGCCTCCCGCGCCCCGGCGTCATCATCCCAAAGCAATGTCTCGGCCCCGCCTGCCCGAAGCGCCCGCGCGGTCGCCAGCCCCGACCGCCCGAGGCCAAGCACGGCAACCCGCGCGCCCTTATATCCGCGCACAGGGACCATTCACCGCACCTTGAGCGTCGCCAGCCCGATCAGGGCAAGGATCAGGGCAAATATCCAGAAGCGGATGACGATTTGCGGCTCCGCCCAGCCCTTTTTCTCGAAATGATGGTGGATCGGGGCCATCAGGAACACCCGCCTGCGGGTCAGCTTGAAATGCACCGTCTGAATGATGACGCTCATCGCCTCGACCACGAACAGCCCGCCGATAATGGCAAAGACCAGTTCATGCTTGGTCGCCACCGCAATCGCCCCCAAGGCCCCGCCCAGCGCAAGGCTGCCGGTATCGCCCATGAACACCGCCGCCGGGGGCGCGTTATACCACAGAAAGCCCAGGCCCCCGCCGATCAGACCGGCGGTAAAGATCAGAAGCTCACCGGTGCCGGGCACATAATGCACATCAAGATACTCGGTGAAATCGACCCGCCCCACCGCATAGGCAATCACCCCCAGCGCGCCCGCGGCAATCATTGCGGGCATGATGGCAAGCCCGTCCAGCCCGTCGGTCAGGTTCACCGCATTCGCCGAACCGACGATCACCAGCACCGCGAACGGAATAAAGAGGACACCCAGGTTGATCAGGGTGTCCTTGAAGACGGGAAGCGCCAGTTGGTTGGCCAGCGCCTCGGGGTGATGATGCGCGGCCCAGCCTGCGGCAACCACCGCGACAACGGTGCCCAGCGCCATCTTCCACCAGAACGACACCCCCCGGCTGTCGCCTCTGGTGACCTTCAGATAGTCGTCTGCGAAACCGATCAGGCCGAAAGCGACGGTCGCGAACAGGGTCATCCAGACATAGGGGTTGTCCCACCGCGCCCAGCAGAGGGTCGAGATAATCAGCGCCCCCAGGATGATGACCCCGCCCATCGTTGGCGTCCCCGCCTTTGACCGCAGGTGGCTTTCCGGTCCGTCCCGGCGGATCGGCTGGCCGTTTGCCTGACGGCGTTTGAGCAGACGGATGATCGGCGGGCCGAACAGAAACCCGAACAACAGCGCGGTGAAGAACGCGCCGCCCGCCCGAAAGGTGATATAGCGAAACAGGTTGAAAACATCTCCGCCATCGGAAAATTCAGTCAGAAGATACAGCATTTCGGCGGCCCCTCACTCCTGTTGCGGGGCCGGATGGCCCAGATTGCGGATCGCGTCAACCACGCGGCTGACGCGGGATGCTTTCGACCCTTTGACCAGAACGATGTCGCCCGCGTTGATCAGCTCATGCGCCCGCGCCGCCAGATCATCCGCCGCCGCCGCCCATGCGCCGCGCCTGTAGGGGGGCAGGGCCTCCCACAGCGCCCGCATTCGCGGCCCGGCACAATGCACGAGGTCGATGTGGCCAAGGGCGGCAAGACCGGCAATGCGGGTGTGGTCCTGCAACTCGTCCGGCCCCAGTTCCAGCATGTCGCCCAGAACAGCGATCCGGCGGCCCTTGCCCGCGCGCGCGACCCCGGCCCGGCCCGCGCGTTCGGGGCGGCTTTCGGCCAGAACCTCCAGCGCCGCGGCCATCGAGGCAGGGTTGGCGTTGAATGAATCATCAATCAGCCTGACAGCCATGTCCGGGTCTGCCGGGTCAAGCAGGATGGTCTCTCGCCTGCCCCGCCCCGCCGGGGGCCGCCAGTCCGCCAGACCAAGGGCCGCAAGCGCCACATCGCCACCGAGCACCCCCACCACCGCCAGAACGCCCAGCGCATTACGGGCGAAATGGCGTCCGGGCGCGGCAAGGCGGAACAGGATGTTGCCGCCGGGCAGCACCGCCCGCGCGGTCACACAATCGCCCGCCACATGAATGTCGGACAAACGGCAGGGCAGGCCATCGGTTTCGCCGAACGCAAGTGCGGCAATGCCCCTGCCCCCGGCAGCGGCGTTCAGGATGCCCGCCGTTCCGATGTCACCGTTCAGCACCGCAACCCCGTCCGGCTCCACCCCCTCAAAGATTGCCGCCTTTTCCCGGGCGATACCGTCAATGCCGTCGGCAAAGGCGGCCATGTGCGCCGGGGCCACCGTCGTGATCATCGCCACATGCGGGCGGGCCATCCGCGCCAGCGGCGCGATCTCTCCCGGATTGCTCATGCCGATCTCGATAACGGCAAAACCGGCATCAGCGGGCAGGCGGGCAAGGGTCAACGGCACACCCCAGTGGTTGTTGTGGCTTGCCTCTGCCGCATGAACCCGCCCCTGCCCCTGCCGGGATAAGGCCGCGCGCAGCATCTCTTTGGTCGAGGTCTTGCCCGCCGAGCCGGTAACGCCGACCACCCGGCCCCCGAACCGGGCACGGGCGGCAACGGCAAGCGCCTCCAGCCCCTTTTGCGGATCAGCGACCATCAGCAGGGGCGCGGCGGGGGCAACGCCTTCGGGCCTCTGCACGACCATTGCCGCCGCTGCCCCGCGCGCAAAAGCCTCGGCAACGAAATCATGCCCGTCGCGCTGTGCCTTCAGCGCCACAAACAGATCACCGGGGTGCAGGGTGCGGGTGTCAATGGAAACACCGTTTGCCACCCAGTCGGCAGTGGCCCGCCCGCCCGTCGCGGCAGCAGCGGCGGCAGAGGTCCACAGCGCGCTCATGCTGGCCAGCCTTCCAGCGCGGCGACCGCCACACTCGCCTGCTCCGCATCATCAAAGGCCAGCACATCGTCGCCCACGATTTGGCCCGTCTCATGCCCCTTGCCCGCAATCAACAGCGCGTCACCCGGCCCCAGCGTATCAACCCCGCGCAGGATCGCCTCGGCCCGGTCACCCACCTCGGTTGCGTCCGGGCAACCCTGCATCACCATCGCCCGGATCGCCGCCGGGTCTTCGCTGCGCGGGTTGTCATCGGTGACGAACACCACATCCGCGCCCGTCGCCGCCGCCCGCCCCATCAGCGGGCGCTTGCCCGCGTCACGATCACCGCCCGCGCCCAGCACCACCACCAACCGGCCCATCACATGGGACCGCAAAGCGCCAAGCGCGGTCGCAACCGCATCGGGCGTATGGGCATAATCGACAAACACCGGCGCACCATTCGCGCGCATGGCGGCGCGCTGCATCCGGCCCCGGACGGTTTTGAGTGCAGACAAGGCACCGAACACCTGTTCCGGCTCTGCCCCGGTGCTGATTGCCAGCCCGGCAGCAACCGCCGCATTCTGCGCCTGAAACCCACCGATCAGGTCAAGCCGCGTCTGCCGCGCCCGGCCCTGCCATTCAAACCGCAGTTCCTGACCGGTGTGGCCGAACCGCTGTCCCAACAGGCGCAGATCGGCCCCCGGCGCGCGGCCGATTGTCAGCACGCGCTGCCCGCGCCCCTGCGCGACGGCCACCATATCCGCCCCATGCGGGTCATCGGTATTGATCACGGCGGTTCCGTCCTCGGGCAACACCCGCGCAAACAGCCCCGCCTTCGCCGCAAGATAGGCATCAAAACCGGGGTGATAGTCCAGGTGATCCCGGCTGAGATTGGTAAACCCCGCCGCCATCAGCCGCACACCATCCAGACGCCGCTGTTCCAGACCATGGCTTGACGCCTCCATCACCGCATGGGTCACGCCCGCCGCCGCCATATCCGAGAGCAGACGATGCAGCGTGACCGGCTCCGGCGTCGTGTGTGCGAGCGGCGCGGCATAGGCCCCCTCGACCCCGATGGTGCCCAGACTGGCCGCAGACAGGCCCGCCGCCTCCCATATCTGCCGGACAAAACTCGCCACCGAGGTCTTGCCATTGGTCCCGGTGACCGCCGCGACCACGCCGGGCTGCTGCCCGAACCACAGCGCCGCGGCCCGCGCCAGAGCCTGCCGCGCATCCCCGGCCACAACCAGCGCAGCACCAGAGGCATCAACCTTTGCCCCGGCAATCCGCGCGCCTTCACGATCCGTCAGAATGGCCGCCGCCCCCATGCGCAGGGCGGTGCCGATGAACTGCCCGCCATGGACCCGCGTTCCCGGAAGGGCGGCGAACAGATGCCCCGCCCCGACAAAGCGGCTGTCAACCGACAGACCGGTGATCCGCGCCGTGCCGCCGCCGGTCGCGATCAGGCCCAGCTCGTCCAGGGATTTCACCCGTGCCCCGCGCGCCGGTTGTCCCGCCATTCGCCCCGATCCAGCCTCAGCCATTGTTGCGCACCAGAATTACACCGGATGCCGGGGCGGGTTCAACGACCGGCCTCAGCCCCAGAATCGGGGCGATGCGGCTGATGATTTCCGCCGCCACCGGCACCGCCGTCCAGCCCGCCGTCCGGCGCAGCTCTTCGGACAACAGGACTTCCGGCTCATCCAGCGTCACCACCAGCACATATTCCGGCGCGGCGGACGGAAAGACGGCGGCAAAAGTGGCAATCACCTTGTCATCGTGATAGCCGCCGCCGTTTTCACGGGGCTTGTCGGCGCTGCCGGTCTTGCCGCCGACCGCGTATCCCCTGACATCGCCCAGACTGGCAGTGCCGCGCGACACCACCTGCCGCAGCATATCGCGCACGATGCGCGAGGTCGCGCCGGAGATAACACGCGGCCCTGTCGGTTCCGGTGCGCCCGCCCCCCCCGGCGCATCCCGTTTCAACAGCGTCGGGGTCACCCGGAACCCGCCGTTGACAAGCGTGGCATAGGCGGCGGCAAGGTGAAGGGGGCTGGTCGATACCCCGTGACCATAGGAAATCGTCATGGTCGAAAGCTCTGACCACTTCGGCGGCAGCAACG
>JPPB01000248.1 GCA_001483205.1 alpha proteobacterium 3107 | reverse complement strand
AAAGGAAATCAGCCCGATGGCCGCCAGCGACGCGCCCCCGCCATAAAAGCGGAAATAGGCATAGCCCAGCAACAGGACCGCGGCGATGGACACCCGCCGGGACAACAATATGACATTGCGCACATCGCCCGACATGGTGGCCCCCGCCCGGCGCGATGCCAGCCAGATCGGCATCACGATATGGTTCGACACCATGGTGGACAGCGCAATCGCGGCAACAATCACCATCGAGGTCGCCGACGAAAACCCGCCGAGAAAGCTGAGCAGCGCCAGTTGGTCCTGCCCCATCGCCAGGGGCAGCGTCAGCACGAACAGGTCAGGATTGGAGCCTGCGGGCAGGGCCTCCAGCCCGACCACGGCAATCGGCAGCACAAACAGGCTGATCAGCATCAGATACAGCGGAAAGGCCCAGGATGCGACGGACAGGTTGCGCCGGTCGGTGTTTTCGACCACCATCACCTGAAACATGCGCGGCAGGCAGATGAACGCCGCCGCCGACAGGAAAATCAGGCCGAACCAGCGTCCGGGGCGCAGGGTCTGTTCCGCCACCGGTGAGGTCTCGATCCGGGCCAGAATGTCGCCCATCCCCCCGGCGACGCCCCAGACCACGAACACCCCCACGGCAAGCAGGGCGATCAGCTTGACCACCGCCTCGAACGCAATCGCGATCACCACACCATAGTGGCGCTCATTGGCGTCCAGATTGCGGGTGCCGAACAGGACGGTGAAAACTGCCAGCCCCGCCGCCACCCACAGGGCGGTGCCGCTGGGGTCAATCGGTGTGCCCTGGGAAAACACCGCGAAGGACAGCGTGACCGACTGAAGCTGAAGCGCAATATAGGGGGTGGTGCCGATCACCGCCAGCAGCGTCACCAGCGCGGCAAGCGGATTTGACTTGCCATAGCGCGAGGAAATCAGATCGGCAATCGAGGTGATCCGCTGGGCGCGCGCCACCTGCACCAGCTTTCTGAGCAGCCACCACCAGCCGATCATCACCAGCGTCGGCCCCAGATAGATGGTGACAAACTCCAGCCCGGAGCGCGCCGCATAGCCAACCGCGCCATAGAATGTCCAGGCGGTGCAGTAGATCGACAGCGACAGGGTATAGATCAGCGGCGATTGCAGCCATCCCAGACGGCCCTGCGCCGCCCGCCGGTCAGCAAAGAAGGCAATGGCAAACAGCAGCACCACATAGCTGAGGCAGGCCGCGATCAGACCGCTGAAACCGATCATTCCCGCTCTGCCCCGGTTGCGGCGGTGTCTGCGGTGTCTGCGGCGTCCCCGGCCCCCTCGTCGCCCCCGTCATCAGAGCGCAGGGTGCGGGACAGGATGAACGCGCCAAGGATCAGCCCGGCCCAGATCACGAACAGATAGATCATCCCGCCTGCGGTTTCGCCCCCCGGCGGTTTTGCGGGGCCTTTCAGCACCGGCAAAATCCACAGCACAAAGCCCAGTATCGGCAGCACATAGGCGGCATCCATAAACCGTTTGCGCCGGTAGCGGCGTGGCTCCAGCAGCAGGGGGGGATGTTTCGGCCCGGGTTTCACGGCCCCACCAGCGCGTTCAGGCTGTCGAGCACTTCGAGGTTCGAGAACGGCTTGGCCATGAAGTGGCTGACCCCGTAGCGTTCGGCAAGCTCGCGGTCCTGCGCCTGTCCGCGGGCGGTCAGCATCAGCACCGGCAGGTCGCGGGTGGCCGGGTCTGCCCGCAGGTCGCGCAGAATATCAAAGCCCGAGCGGTTGGGTAACATCACGTCAAGGATGATAACATCGGGCGCGACCCGGCGGACCGCCTCAAGTGCGGTGTCCCCGCGGGTATGGGTTTCCACCCGCCAGCCCGCGCGCGACAGGATGAACCGGATTGCCTCGACGATGTTCGGCTCGTCCTCGATCAGAAGAACGGTGCGCGCCATCCCCCCGCTCCTTTTCCCAAAGCCCGGCAGCGCGGGCCGGGTCAACTATCCCCGCAATCCGCCCGTCTGTCAAAGCCATCGGTGGCGGGGGGGTGCCTGTGCTTGTAAAGACCTCTGCATAATGGCTCAGCCGGGCAGCCGCCTGCCTGGGCGGGCGCTTTTCTTGAAAATCCATATTGGCGATTGTCTTGCCATAAAGCACATACGTTCCAACAGGTTGAGACGCTTAAAGCGCCTGCCGGGGGGCAGGCAGGCGCTGCCCGGTCTTGCGACCGGGCGGGGTCAGGGCCGGGAATTGGACTCAAAATCCGGGCGTCAGGCGATGGTTGCTGACCGGCCTGCCCCTTATCCGCGGATAAGGTCATGCTTTCTGACCTAACCGGCCTGCGCT
>JPPB01000247.1 GCA_001483205.1 alpha proteobacterium 3107 | reverse complement strand
GGCTGGCGATGCGCTATTATGCACAGGTCTTCACGACCGGATACAGCACCTTGCGTTTCCCCGATGATGAGCTAGATTTGCCGCGATGACGACCACGCCGGAGGCCCGGGAATGACAAAATTCGACACCGAAGACCTGCGCTTTGCGGTCGCTGCCGGAATCATTGACGAGGCCCGCGCCGCCGCCCTCACCGCCTTTGTCCAGCAACGTCAGGGTGTGCGCGACGCCATGCCTGCCGAAGACGAACCCTTTGAATTTTTTCGCGGATTTTCCGAAATCTTCATCACCGTCGGCCTTGCGATACTGGTTGCGGGGATGCTTGGCTTTGCCGTGGTCATCGGCGGTGACACCCTGATGCCGATTGCCGGGGTTGCGCTCAGTTGGGGGCTGTCGCTCTATCTGATCCGCCGCCGCCGGATGACCCTGCCGGGGATTTTCATGTGTGCGAGTTTCGGCACCTTCATCGCCACCGCGCTTGTCGGGCTGCACGAAGACATCCACCCGCTGATCGTCTCTGCCACCGGCATGGTCGGGCTGGGGCTGTATTTCCGGGTGTTCCGCCTGCCCTTCGCGATGTTCGTCTTTGGCCTTTACGGGGCGCTCGGGGTGCTTGCCCTGCTTGGCGGTTTCAGCACCCTTGGCGGTTTTGCCGCCGAGCTTTTTGACGACGGTTTTGACCTGCGTTCCGGCTCTTCCATCGCCTGGGGGTCGCTGATCGCCGGGATCATTGCCTTTGTCGGCGGGATGTATTTCGACCTGCGCGACCCGATGCGCGTCAGCCGCCATTCGGCCACCGGCTTTTGGCTGCACATGCTGGCTGCCCCGGCCATGGTCAACACCATCGCCCTGTCGCTGCTGCAAAGCGAGGGCGACATCAGCTATCTGTATACCGCGCTGGCGCTGGTGGCGATTGCGGTGCTGGCGCTGGTGATTGACCGGCGGTCCTTTCTGATCGCCGGGATAGGGTATCTGGGTGCGATTCTGATCTGGGCGCTGGAGAGCCGTTTCGACGACGCGACCGGTGGGGTTCTGTCGCTGATGCTGCTCGGGGCCTTTATCAGCGCGCTGGGTATCTGGTGGGTCGGTATCCGCGCTACCCTGATGCGTTGCCTGCCGGATTTTCCCGGCAAGGGGCGGTTACCGCCGTGGCGGTCCCCTGATGATGGTTCCTCCGTCTGACGCCCCGATACCACCGGCCCCCGGCCACCCCACAGAGACAGCACGCCGCATTGCGGTCAGAGGCGATTCGGCCTAAACCGCCGCCACCTGTTCACGGAAACCCTTGCATGACTCACAAGATCGCCATTCTGGGGGCCTCGGGCTATACCGGGGCAGAGCTTGTCCGGCTGATCGCCACCCATCCGGGCCTGGAAATCGCTGCACTGGCGGCGGACCGCAGGGCAGGCATGGCCATGGGCGCGGTTTTCCCCCATCTGCGCCATCTGGACCTGCCGCAGCTCGCGCCAATCCGCGAGGTCGATTTTTCCGGCATTGACCTGTGTTTCTGTGCCCTGCCCCACGGGACCAGCCAGGCGGTGATCCGCGACCTGCCGCAACATCTTAGAATCGTTGATCTTTCGGCGGATTTCCGGCTGCGCGACCCGGCGGACTATAAGCAGTGGTATGGCAGGGATCATGTCGCGCCGGAATGTCAGGCGCAGGCCGTCTATGGTCTGACCGAGTTTTATCGCACAGAGATTCGCCACGCCCGGCTGGTGGCGGGCACCGGCTGTAACGCGGCGGCGGGTCTCTATGGGGTGCGGCCGCTGGTCGCCGCCGGGCTGATTGACGTTGATGACATCGTGCTCGACCTGAAATGTGCCGTGTCGGGGGCGGGGCGGGGCCTGAAGGAACCCTTGCTGCACGCAGAGCTGAGCGAGGGCTTTCACGCCTATGCCACCGGCGGAACGCACCGGCATCTGGGCGAGTTCGATCAGGAGCTGCGGGCGGTGGCCGGGCGGCCCGTCCGGGTGCGTTTCACCCCGCACCTTGTGCCCGCCAACCGGGGTATTCTGGCCAGCGCCTATGTGAAGGGCGATCCGGGGGCGATTCATGCCGCGCTTGAGGCGGCCTATGCCAATGAGCCCTTCATCGTCACCCTGCCGTTCGGCGAAACCCCGTCAACCCGGCATGTGCGCGGCTCCAACTTCTGCCATCTCGGGGTGGCGGGCGACCGGATCGGGGGCTGCGCGACCGTGATTGCCGCGCTCGACAATCTGACCAAGGGGTCATCCGGTCAGGCGGTTCAGAACGCCAATCTGATGCTGGGTGCAGAGGAAACCGCCGGACTGATGCTCGCGCCCTGTTTTCCGTGAGGGAGCCATGAAATCGCTCAGGAAAACCAGGCGGATACAGGTGATTGCCGCCGCTGCCCTGTCGCTGGTGCTGGCGACCGTGCTGATCGGATACGGGTTGCGCGACGGGATCAACTATTTCCGATCGCCGAGCCAGGTGATCGACGGGCCGCCGCCAGCCTCAGAAGTGTTCCGGTTGGGTGGGTTGGTCGAGGCCGGGTCGCTTGTGGCCGGTGACGGGCAGACCGTCCGTTTCATTGTCACCGACGGCGCGGCGCGGGTTCCGGTGCGCTATACCGGCATCCGCCCCGATCTGTTCGCCGAGAATCAGGGCACGATTGCGACCGGGCGCTATGTCGGCGGTGTGTTCGAGGCGACCGAACTGCTGGCCAAGCATGACGAGACCTATATGCCGAGAGAGGTGGTTGAGGCGCTGAAGGAACAGGGGGTTTATCGGCACGCCGAATGACGACATCCGGCCTGCGCGCGATGGTGATTCAGCGCGTTTACCACCCTGCCACAGGATCATGGCGTTTTCCGACCGATGGAGGCGTCATGGAAACTGTCAGAGAAATTGCCAAGGGGATCATCGCGCGCGAGGGCGGCTATGTGGACGACCCGGATGATCCGGGCGGGCCGACCAAATACGGGGTCACGCTGAAAACACTGAAACGTCTCGGCATCGATACCGATGGCGACGGCACCACAGGCGCGGACGATCTGCACCACCTGACCAAGGCGCAGGCGGCAGAGCTGTTCATCGAACACTACTACCGGCGGACGCTCATTGAAAAACTGCCCCAAGTGCTGCGGGCGTCGGTCTTTGACATGTATGTGAATGCCGGGGCCAATGCGGTGAAAATCCTGCAACGGCTTCTGGGCGAGATGGGCCAGCAGGTTGCGGTGGACGGGGTGATCGGGAACAAGACCGTTGCCGCGGCGATGGCGGCCCATGCGGCGGGACCGGCGCATCTGGCAGACGCCTACGGGATCGCGCGGCGCAACTATTACTACCGGCTGGGGGATGCGCGCCCCGCCAGCCGCAAATATGCGCGACGGCGCGACGGCGGCAAGGGCGGCTGGATCAGGCGGGCGGAATCCTTCATTTCCGAACGCTACCGCCTGAGTGATGCCGAGCATCAGGCAAGGGTGGCGGCATGGGACTGATCGGCACGGTGATGAGCCTTCTGTTCGGGGGCGGGCGCAATGTGGTGGCCGAAACCGCAGGCGCGTTTCGAGAGAATGCCGAGGCCGGGGCGGGGCGGGCGGCGATGCTGCGCGAGCAGGCGCTGCAACAGTTCGCGGCAGAGTTCGCGCACCGGGACAAGGGGGTGTTTGACCGGTTCATGGACGGGCTGAACCGGTTGCCGCGTCCGGCCATGGCCCTGGGGACGGTCGGGCTGCTGGTTGCGGCGATGGTTGATCCGGTCTGGTTTGCGGCCCGGATGCAGGGGCTGGTTGTGGTCCCGGAACCGCTCTGGTGGCTGCTGGGGATCGTCGTTTCCTTCTATTTCGGGGCGCGGCATCAGGCGAAGGGGCAGGATTTTCAGCGGTCGCTTGCAGCGAGCCTTGCGCGTGTGCCGCAGGTGGCGGAGAATCTGGAGCGGCTGCGCCGTCTGGACGATGAAGGCGAGGGCGGGAGCAGGGAGAGGGACGGGGCAGAGACAGAGGCGCGCCCCGATCCCAACCCGGCGCTGGAGGACTGGAGGCGGGGGCACTGACCGGATTGCGGCACTCCGCGAGCGCTATTCTGAAAGACCTCTGCATGATGGCCGAACCGGGCGAACGAGTTGGTTGCCGACGCACCAATATGTCAGAGGTATTGCCCTTATCCGCGGATAAGGTGCGCGCCCCTTCGCCAGGACAATATGCAGAGTTCTCGCCCTTGCAGGCCGGATGCGGCTTTTCGGGCTGTTCACACACCTGTCCCGGCCAACCATCCGCCCGGTCCAAGCCGATAGGTCAGAAGTGTTGCCCTTATCCGCGGATAAGCCGCGCCCCCTCGCCGGGCCGGATGCGCCTCTGCCCCGGCAAAGCGCCCGCCCCCCGCCGCTCACGCCCCGGCAAAATGGATGCGCACGCTTTTCGCGCCGGGAAAGATGCTGGCCCGTGCCTCATCAGGCACCTCGACCGTTCCGCTGCCGTCCCGGGGCGAGACGAACCGAAAGACTTTCGGCTCCACCTTTCGCCGGTTCACCAGCTCGCCCGCGGGAAGCGCCACCCGGTTCGGGCCTTTTTCCAGCGGGGTGGGGATGATGTAGGACAGTTGCCGCCCCCGCCGCCGCATCGCGCTCGGCACATGGTCCACAGATGCGGCCCCGGTCTGCGGGCGGGCGGACGCGCCGTCAAGCGGCTCCCCCGGCACCTGCTCCCCCAGCTTGGCACGGCAAAGCGCCTCAAGATCGGGGGAAAGATCAACCTCCCGATCACGGGTCGCCGGACGGCCCGGCATCGCATCCCTTGCCCGCGCCTTCTGAAAACTGTCCGCATATTCCTGACACAGAAAATCATACGCGGCATTGACCTCGGCAAGGTCGGCCTCATTGCCGTTGTTGCGGTCCGGGTGGGCCTCAAAGACGATACGCCGCCAGGTATCGCGCAACTCTTCAAAGGTCGTGATACTGTGCAATCCGAGGGCGTGCAGTGCTTCGGTCTTTTCCCTGGCCTTTTCAATCGGGGTCATCGGTGGGGTGTCCTTGGTCTGTGTAAACAGGTTACGGGATACGGGAACAGGTCATCGCCGCCCGAAGCGGTGACGAGAGCGGATTTTCAGACGGAAGGGAAAAGCTGTCAGCCCCGCGCGACAGGCAGACGCCGGGCCGCTTTCAGGCTGTTTCGTTGCAGAAAACGCGATACTCATCACGACACCATTTTCTTTCGGCCCCGCCGGTTAGCGGCGGATAATCGTAAGCTCTGAGGCCATTGATACCGGGGATTTGGGCAGGTTTGCGTCAAAATTTCGCAATTTGGCGGATTTTTTGCAGGGCGTTGAAATCATTATGGATTATTTTTGGATTGTCAGAGGGGGGCGGCAACTTTGACCGGCCATGCCGGGTATTGTGCGGGGGTGCGGAACACTCCCGCCCGGTCGCAAGACCCTTGGATGCCCTCTCTACTTTTGCCGTTCCTGGCGTCCAAAAGCGCGAAGATGTTCCGACAGGCCTTTGCCGGAACCGGAGGCACGGTCAATTTCATCCCGCAGCAGTCGGCTAAGGGGCGTGTCGCCTGTGTCGGGGTGCGTGCCGAGCTCATGGGCGACAAATTCGATGGCCTTGATGGTTCTGGTGAAACGATCATGCAATACCGGCTCATGGTGGGCCAAGCGATTTCGGCTTTGATATATGGTTTCCAGTTGGGTTGCGACCTGGCTGCGTTTGATTTTCGGGTTGGGGAAGGTGCGCTTCAGGGTGGGTCGCCATAGTGTATGCTCATACCTTGGACCATAGAGCCGCTTCCAGAAATTCAGCGTCAATTCCGCAACGACTTTTCCATCACTCACAATGATTTTGCCCTGTCGCTCTTTCACCCTGTCACGGTGGCTTATTCCCGTAGGAAGACCGCGAGGAAATGCTTGCCTATCCAAAGCTGCTTTCTCGGTCCGGCTCAGCTTTGCATACACTGCCCGTCTGGCCTGACTGATCGCCTGCGTGATACTGGTTTGCTCGGGTTGTTTCAGGTTACGCCTTGTTGATGGATTCTGAAGCCAGCCCGCAGCTTTGAAATGCTGACTTAGGTTTGCCACGACAATGTTGCGGAGCGCGATCTCTATGGTGGCAATGACCTTCATCAATTCACAGCCCACACACAGGGTTTTCTGGTGCAGCTCAATAGCGGCAGCCTCAGAGCCTGTAAGGTTGATCAGCGCCTGCAATCGTTCGCGAGACAGGAATGCCACCAGTTTCTTGGCAGTTTTTTTATCCATTGACGATCAGCCCAGAACTCCCTATCTTGATAGACGAAAAGTCGGGACTATGATCGGCAGTGCCTTGGCACGGATCCCCGGCTTCAGGGAAAAGGCGCTCTATACGGGCGCCTTTTCGTTTTCAGGCTAAATGATCCGTATGTTGCCTGACAAGTAAAATCCGGCGAAACAGCGCAGCTTTACGAGACCTTATCAAACCGTCACGCTCTGCCCGCCCCTGGCCATCCTCTTGCGCTCATGGGGGTCCAGGTGGCGCTTGCGCAGCCTGAGCGCGCGGGGCGTCACCTCGACCAGCTCATCATCGTCGATATAGGCAATCGCCTCTTCCAGCCGCAACCGCACCGGCGGCGTCAGCACCACCGCATCATCCTTACCGGCGGCGCGCACATTGGTCAGCTTTCGCCCCTTCAGGGGGTTCACCTCCAGATCATTCTCTCGGCTGTGCTCGCCGATGATCATGCCTTCGTAAACCGGTTCCTGCGCGCCGATAAACAGCCGCCCCCGCTCTTCAAGGTTCCACAGCGCATAACCGACCGCGGCGCCGTTTTCCGTCGAGATCAGCACCCCTGCGCGCCTGCGCGGGATCGCACCCTTATGCGGCACCCAGCCGTGAAAAATCCGGTTCAGCACCCCCGTGCCGCGGGTATCGGTCAGAAACTCGCCGTGATAGCCGATCAGCCCCCGCGACGGCACCAGTGCGGTGATCCGGGTCTTGCCGCCGCCCGCCTGCCGCATCCCGGTCAGCTCGCCCTTGCGCGCCCCGGTCAGCTTTTCGATCACCACGCCGGAATAGGCATCATCGACATCAATGGTGATGTCTTCGACCGGCTCAAGCGTTTGCCCGTTTTCCTGCCGCAACACCACCCGCGGGCGGGAAATCGACAGCTCAAACCCCTCGCGCCGCATGTTCTCGATCAGAACCCCCATCTGCAACTCGCCCCGCCCGGCGACCTCGAACGCCTCGCCACCCGGCGCATCCGTGACCCGGATGGCGACATTCGCCTCGGCCTCTCTCATCAGCCGCTCCCGGATCACCCGGGACTGGAGCTTCGCCCCGTCGCGCCCGGCAAGCGGGCTGTCATTGATGCCAAAGGTCACGGTGATGGTGGGCGGGTCAATCGGGCGCGCAGGCAGGGGGGCCGTCACCGCCGGGGCGACCAGAGAATCCGCCACCGTTGCCCCGGACATCCCGGCAAGGCTGACAATATCGCCTGCCAGAGCGGTCTCAACCGGTTGTCGCGCGAGACCCCGAAAGCCGAAAATCCGGGTGACGCGAAAGGTCTCGATCAGCGCGCCGTCGCGGGACAGCGCCCGGAGCGTCTCGCCGGTTTTCACAGCCCCGCTTTCGATGCGCCCGGTCAGGGTGCGCCCGATGAAAGGGTCGGCACCGAGGATCGTCGCCAGCATCCGGAACGGCCCGTCGCCATGGGCCGCCTGCGCGGGCGCGGGCACATGGTGCAGGATCAGGTCGAACAGGGCCGAGAGGTCGCGGCGCGGCCCGTCGGGGTCCGCATCCGCCCAACCGGCGCGGCCAGAAGCATAGAGGGCGGGAAAATCCAGTTGATCCTCATCAGCCCCCAGATCGGCGAACAGGTCGAAACACTCATTGAGCGCGCGGTCAGGGTCGGCATCCGGCCTGTCGGCCTTGTTCAGCACCACGATCGGTCTGAGGCCGAGCGCCAGCGCCTTGGAAGTGACGAACTTGGTTTGCGGCATCGGCCCTTCGGCGGCATCGACCAGCAGAACCACGCCATCAACCATGCCGAGAATCCGCTCGACCTCGCCGCCGAAATCAGCGTGCCCCGGCGTATCGACGATGTTGATGCGGGTGCCCTGCCACTCGACACTGGCGCATTTGGCCAGAATCGTGATCCCGCGTTCGCGTTCCAGATCGTTGGAATCGAGCGCGCGGTCTGCCACGGCCTGGTTTTCCCGAAACGCGCCTGATTGTTTCAGGAGCGCATCAACCAGAGTGGTCTTGCCGTGGTCCACATGGGCGATAATCGCGATATTGCGCAGGTGCATCGGGGGGCCTTTTGGTGAATTTCGCCGCCGCCCTATCGTGCGGGCGGGCAAAAGGCCAGCCCTGAAGAGGCCACTGCGTGATGTCCGGGTCCGGCACGGTTATGGTTGACGGGTTTCACAAGAACGGTGAGGGCAGCGCCCGGCCCGGCGGAAGCGAAGCGCCCGCCATGGGGCGGGGCGGGCGCTGCTTGGGCAGTTCCGCCGGGCGGGGCAGGTTGGCCGTCAATGCGCCATTATGCAGAGGTCTTTCCAAACCCCTGCCCTGATGCCGCCCGGTCGTAAGACCGGGCCGCGCCTTGGGGATCCGCCCGTTCGGCCCTGAAACGGTCCACCGGACCGTTTCCAAGACGGGCCTCACCCCTCAATGGGGTGGGCGGCGCGCCCCCCCGTTCCCGCCGGGCCTCAGCCGCCAGCGGCGTCACCCCGCCCCCGCACCTCGCGGATCAGCGCCAGAATGTCCCGCGCCGCGTCGGGGATATTCGCGCCGGGGCCGAAAATCGCCCTGACCCCCGCCTGATGCAGAAAATCGTGATCCTGCCGGGGAATCACTCCGCCACAGATCACGATGATGTCCTCTGCGCCCTGCGCTCTCAGCGCCTCGATCAATTTGGGCGCAAGCGTCTTGTGCCCGGCGGCCTGTGTCGAAACCCCGACCACATGCACATCATTGTCAACGGCGTCCTGCGCGGCCTCTTCCGGGGTCTGAAACAGCGGCCCGACATCCACGTCAAAACCAATATCGGCAAAGGCGGTGGCAATCACCTTGGCCCCCCGGTCATGGCCGTCCTGCCCCATTTTGACCACCAGCATACGCGGGCGGCGGCCCTCGGCGCTGGCGAATGCCCCGACCGACCTGCGGATCGCGGCAAAATCCTCATCGCCCTCATAGGCCGCGCCATAGACCCCCGCCAGTGTCTTCACCTCGGCCCGGTGGCGCCCGAACACCTTTTCCATCGCCATGCTGATCTCTCCGACAGAGGCGCGGGCGCGGGCGGCCTCCACCGCTGCCTCCAGCAGGTTACCGCCCTCACGACAGCGCCGGGTCAGCCCCTCCAGCGCCGCATCACAAGCGGCCTGATCCCGCGTCGCGCGCACCTGCTCAAGCCGGGCAATCTGTGCCTCGCGCACCGCCATATTGTCCACATCCAGAATGTCGATCTCATCCCGCACCTGCGGCTGATATTTGTTGACGCCGACGACAACCTCCTGCCCCCGGTCGATCATCGCCTGACGCCGGGCGGCGCTTTCCTCGATCCTGAGCTTGGGCAGACCAGAGGCCACCGCCCTGGTCATCCCGCCCATCTGTTCGACCTCTTCCATCAGCGCCCAGGCTTTTTCGGCCAGCTCATGGGTCAGCCTTTCGACATAATAAGACCCCGCCAGCGGATCAACGACCCGGGCGATGCCGGTTTCCTCTTGCAGGATCAGTTGGGTGTTCCGCGCAATCCGGGCAGAGAAATCCGTGGGCAGGGCAATCGCCTCGTCAAGCGCATTGGTGTGCAGCGATTGGGTGCCGCCCAGGGCCGCCGCCATCGCCTCATAAGCGGTGCGCACGACATTGTTATAGGGGTCTTGTTCCTGCAACGACACGCCCGAGGTCTGGCAATGGGTGCGCAGCATCATTGAGCGCGGGTTTTTCGGGGCAAACTCGCTCATCACCCGGTGCCACAGGAACCGCGCCGCCCGGAGCTTTGCCGCCTCCATAAAGAAATTCATGCCGATGGCGAAGAAAAAGCTGAGCCGCCCGGCGAACCGGTCCACATCAAGGCCAGCGCGGATGGCCGTGCGCACATATTCGCGCCCGTCGGCCAGGGTATAGGCCAGCTCCTGGACCAGATTCGCGCCTGCCTCCTGCATGTGATAGCCGGAAATCGAGACAGAGTTGAATTTCGGCATCTCATCCGCCGTATAAGCGATGATGTCCGAGACAATCCGCATCGACGGCTCCGGCGGATAGACATAGGTGTTGCGCACCATGAACTCTTTCAGAATGTCGTTCTGAATGGTGCCGGAAAGCCGCGCGCGCGCCACCCCCTGCTCTTCGCCCGCAACGATGAAATTCGCCAGCGTCGGGATCACCGCCCCGTTCATGGTCATCGACACCGACACCTTGTCGAGCGGAATGCCGTCAAAGAGGATTTTCATATCCTCGACCGAATCGATTGCCACGCCCGCCTTGCCGACATCGCCGACAACCCGCGGGTGGTCGCTGTCATAGCCCCGGTGGGTGGCGAGATCAAAGGCCACCGATACCCCCTGCTGACCGGCGGCGAGATTCCTGCGGTAGAAGGCGTTCGATTCCTCTGCCGTTGAAAACCCGGCATACTGGCGGATTGTCCACGGGCGGCCCGCATACATGGTGGCCTTCACCCCGCGCGTGAACGGGGGCGCGCCCGGTATTGACCCCATATGCGGCAGCCCGGTCACGTCCTCCCCGGTATAGAGGGGTTTGACGCGAATCCCCTCCAGCGTTTCCCACTCCAGTTCCTCGGGCGACCGGTCGCGCAACTCTTCCCGCGCCATCGCCGCCCAGTCCTCATGCGTTTTCGTCATTCTGTCAGTCCCGTTGTCATCGCGCGCCTGTTCCGGCTTTTTTCGGCCATCCCCTTCTGAACCGGCGAAAACCGGCTATATTGCGGATGATGAGAGCTTTTATGACCCGCATTGCGATACCGCTTGCCATGCTGCTGGCCGGTTCCGGCGTGACCGCCGCAACCGCCACTGAGCCGCCCGTTCCTGACATCCGCCCGGCAACCGGGGTTGTGGCCGAGGATTTCCTGTGGCGTTCCCGGCTGATCGTCGTGTTCGCTGATTCGCAGGACGATCCCCGGTTTGTCACCCAGATGGAGCTGCTGCACGACCGGCCCGCGCGTCTGGCAGAGCGCGATGTGGTTGTCATCACCGATACCGACCCCGCCGCGCGCTCTGACATCCGGGTGGCATTTCGCCCCCGTGGTTTCATGCTGGTGCTGATCGGCAAGGACGGCGCGATCCTGCTCAGAAAGCCGTTTCCGTGGGACACGCGCGAAATCACCCGTTCGATCGACAAGACCCCGTTTCGGCAGCGAGAGCTCGACTCTGCGGGCAGGTAGGGCCGTTCCGCCGTCCCCCGTTTCCAAGACCTCTGCATAATGGCTCAGCCGGGCGGGGCGGTTTGGCGACCGATGCGCCAATATGCAAAGGTCTTTATCCGGCGCGCGGCTCATTCAAACTCCATGATCACGTCGTCAACGCCCAGGGTGTTTCCGGCCCCGACGCAGATGCGCGCAACGACGCCCTTGCGCTCGGCCCGCAGGACGTTTTCCATTTTCATCGCCTCGACGGTGCAAAGCGCCTGGCCTTCCTGCACCTCATCGCCCTCGGCCACATTGATCTGCACAATCAGCCCCGGCATCGGGCACAGCAGCATCCGGGATGTATCGGGCGCGGCTTTTTCCAGCATGTATCCGGCCAGTTCTGCCTGACGGGGCGTATGCACCAGCACGTTCAGGTCCGCCCCCCGGCTGCGCATCCGATACCCGCCGGTGATCCTGTCCACCTTCAGCACCAGCGGGGAGCCGTCCACCGACAGCGTGGCCAGAGATGCGCCCGGCACCCAGTCAGAGCTGACCCGGTGCTCTTGCCCGTCATCGAAACGGACGACAGAGCCGTCCGGGTCTGCCTTGATGACAACGCTGAACGCCTCGCCCTGCAACGTCACCACCCAATCATCGCCGACCCTGCGCGCGTGGTTGTCCATCCGCCCGGATATGCGGGTGCGGCGAATTTCGGCCACCCTGTGCATGGCGGCGGCAGAGGCCGCAATCCGGCGCAAGGTGTCCTGATCCGGCCTGACGCCTTCAAAGCCGTCGGGGTATTCCTCGGCGATAAACGCGGTGGTCATGTCGCCCGCGCAAAACACCGGGTGGTCCATCACCGCGCTCAGAAACGGCAGGTTATGCCCGATCCCCTCGATCCCGAAACCGTCGAGCGCCACGCGCATGGTCCCGATGGCCTCGGCCCGCGTCGGCCCCCAGGCGCAGAGTTTGGCGATCATCGGGTCGTAATGGACGCTGATCTCGCCGCCTTCGTAAACGCCGGTGTCGTTGCGCACCACGCGGGTCTCTGTCGCCTCTGCCGCCGGGGGGCGGTATCGGGTCAGCCGACCGGTAGAGGGCAGAAAGCCGCGATAGGGGTCTTCGGCATACAGCCGGCTTTCGATGGCCCATCCGGTGTGTTTCACATCGGCTTGCATCAGGCTCAGGCGCTCGCCCGCGGCCACCCGGATCATCTGTTCGACCAGATCAACCCCGGTGATCAGTTCGGTCACCG
>JPPB01000246.1 GCA_001483205.1 alpha proteobacterium 3107 | reverse complement strand
CCCGTCACCGGAAGGACGCATGAATGACCACCACGCCCGCCGCCGAACGCCCGCCGCCGCAACCGGCGATGATCCTCGTCCGCCCTCAGTTGGGTGAGAACATCGGCGCAGCGGCCCGCGCATTGTGGAATTTCGGCCTTGACCGGATGCGAATCGTCGCCCCCCGTGACGGCTGGCCCAACCCGAAGGCCACCGCCATGGCCACGGGCGCGGGGCGTCTGCTGGATCAGGCGGGCCTTTATGCCACCGTGCCCGAGGCCACCGCCGACTGCGCCTTTGTCTTTGCCGCCACCGCGCGGCGCAGGGAACTGACAAAACCCGTGCTGACGCCCGAGGCCGCGATGCGGCAGGCCCGCGCCATGGCCGCCGGGGGGCAGAAAATCGGCATTCTGTTCGGGCCGGAGCGCGCCGGGCTGGAAAATGAGGACATCGCGCGCGCCAATGCGATTATCTCGGTGCCGGTGAATCCGGCCTTTGCGTCGCTCAACCTGGCCCAATGCGTGCTGCTGATCGCCTATGAGTGGCGGCGTCAGGCCGGGGACGGGGTGCCGCCGGACGCGGTGCCGCCCGAACGGGCAACGGCGCTTGAGATCAGCAAACTGGGCGATCATTTCGAGAGACGGCTGGAGGCAGCGGGGTTCTTTTTCCCCGAGGCCAAGGCAGACAGGATGAAGACCAACCTGCGCAACCTGTGGTCGCGCATGGCCCTGACACGGGCGGATGTGCGGATGCTGCATGGCGTGCTGCGGCAAATGGCGCGGGGCAGAGAGGGGCGCGGCTGACTTGCACCCGGCGCGGGCGCACCCTAGTCTGGCGGAACGTGAAATCAACTTCAGAGACCTCTCGCATAATGGCGCATCGCTGGCCAAACCGTCCGCCCGGCCCGGCCAATATGCAGGGGTATTCCTCCTGTCGTCAGGCCCCGGCCCGGCACAGATAGCAAAGGGCGAAACATGACCCGGGGGCGCAATATTTTCGAGGAAGTCGGGGCCGGACAGACCCCCGTGCCGGACCCTGCGGGCGGGCTGATCGACAGCGACGCCCCCGGCGCGCGCCGGGCGATTCGCCTCTGGCTTGCCGCCCTGTTCGCGCTGGTCGTCCTGATGATCGTCGTCGGCGGGCTGACGCGGCTGACGGATTCCGGGCTGTCGATCACCGAATGGCGGCCCGTCACCGGCGCACTCCCGCCCCTGTCAGACGCCGACTGGCAGGCGGAATTTGAAAAATACCAGGCCATCCCGGAGTTTCAGCTTCAGAACACCCGGATGACCCTTGAAGAGTTCAGGCCGATCTTTTGGTGGGAGTGGGGGCACCGGCAACTGGGGCGCTTCATCGGCCTTGTCTGGGCGGCGGGGTTCCTGTTCTTCTGGCTGAGCGGCAAGGCCCCGGCGGGGTGGACGCGCCGCCTGCTTGTGCTCGGGGTGCTGGGCGGTTTGCAGGGCGTGGCCGGGTGGTGGATGGTGCGTTCCGGCCTCAGCGGTCGGGCGGTTGATGTGGCCTCTTACCGGCTGGCGATCCATCTGGGGCTGGCCTTTGTCATTCTTGGCCTGATCACCTGGTATATGCTGTTGCTGTCGCGATCCGGGCCGGACCTGCTGCGGGCCCGGCGCGCCCGCGAGGCCCGGCTGTTCTCTGCCGCAACCGGGCTGATGCACTTTGCCTTTCTGCAAATCCTGCTTGGCGCGCTGGTTGCCGGGATTGACGCCGGGCGCGGTTATATCGACTGGCCGCTGATGGCGGGGCAGGTGATCCCCGACGGGATGCTGTCGCTGACGCCAATATGGTCGAACCTGTTTGAAAACCCTGCCACGGTTCAGTTTCTGCACCGTGTGGCCGGGTATCTGCTGATCCTGTTCGCCTTCATTGTCTGGCGGAAAAGCCGCACCAGTGCCAACCGCACCACACGGGCCGCCTTTGCCGTTGCGGTCGCGATGCTGTTTTTGCAGGCGCTGCTTGGCATTGTGACGGTGGTTCACGCCGCGCCCCTGTCGCTGGCGATTCTGCATCAGGGGGGGGCGATTGCCGCCTTTGTCCTGATCATCCGCGCGCGATTCGCCGCGCAATATCCCGCACCGCAACATATCAGAGGGTGAACCGGAAATGTCCGATTATGCAGAGCTGATGGCCTTTCAGCGCCGGACCGAAGCGCTGTTGCAGATTTCACAGCGGCTGGAATGGGATCAGGAAACCATGATGCCGCGCGGGGCCGCCGCTCAGCGGGCCGAAGAGATGGAAGTGCTGGAGACGGTCCTGCATGAGCGGCGCACCCACCCCCGGATCGGTGAGTGGCTGGAGCGCATCGACACCGGGGCGCTTGATGCGGC
>JPPB01000245.1 GCA_001483205.1 alpha proteobacterium 3107 | reverse complement strand
AGGCAGGCGCTGCCCGGCGCAAGCGCCGGGCGGGACATTTGGGGGGCGATACAGCCTTATGCAGAGGTCTTGCCTATAGCCTGACGAGCAGATTTTGAGTCCAAGTTTCGGCCCTGATCCCGCCCGGCGGAACGCCGGGCCGCGCCGTCTCACCCCTCAATGGGGTGAACGGCGCGCGCGCCCCCCGCACGGGGGTCACAAATCCATCAGCAACCGGCGCGGATCCTCCAGCGCTTCCTTGACCCGCACCAGGAAAGTCACCGCGCCCTTACCGTCCACGATCCGGTGATCATAGGACAGCGCCAGATACATCATCGGGCGGATCACCACCTGACCACTGATCGCCATCGGGCGCTCCTGTATCCTGTGCATCCCCAGAATGCCCGATTGCGGCGGGTTGAGGATCGGCGAGGACATCAGCGACCCATAAACCCCGCCATTGGAAATCGTGAAACTGCCGCCCTGCATCTCGGCCATCGACAGTTTGCCGTCACGAGCGCGGGCACCAAGCGCGCTGATCGTCTTTTCGATCCCGGCAAAGCTCATCCGGTCAGCATCACGCACCACCGGCACTACAAGGCCCGTGGGTGTGCCGACAGCAACCCCCATATGAACGAAGTTCTTATAGACCACCTCATCGCCGTCAATCTCGGCATTGACTTCCGGCACGTCCTTCAGCGCCTGACAGCAGGCTTTGACGAAAAACGACATAAAGCCCAGCTTCACCCCGTGCTTTTTCTCGAACAAGTCCTTGTATTGCCTGCGCAGGTCCATCACTGCGGTCATATCGACCTCGTTATAGGTCGTCAGCATCGCGGCGGTGTTCTGGGCGTCTTTCAGACGGCGGGCGATGGTCTGGCGCAGGCGGGTCATCCGCACCCGTTCCTCGCGGGCGGTGTCATCGGCGGCAACCGGCGTGCGCGGAGCAGCAGCAGCGGGGGGCGGCGATGACGCGGCGGCAGAGGCGGCGCGCTGCACATCCTCTTTCATTATCCGCCCGTCGCGCCCGGTGCCCGGCACCCCGGCGGGGTCGAGGCCCTTTTCCGCCATCATCTTTTCGGCGGCGGGGGCGTTTTTCACGTCTTTTCCGGTGGCTTGCCCGACATCTTTCCCATCAGCGGCGGGCGGCGGAGCCGACGCAGCGGCAGGCGCGGCATCCCCCGCCCCCTCGCCCGCGCTCATGGTGGCCAAAAGCGCGTCCACCTCAACCGTTTCGCCCTCTCCGGCAATGATCTCATCCAACCTGCCCGCAACCGGGGCAGGCACTTCGAGCGTCACCTTGTCCGTCTCTAACTCGCAAAGCATTTCATCGGCGGCAACCGCATCGCCGGGCTTCCTGAACCAGGTCGCGATTGTGGCTTCGGTAACGCTCTCGCCCAGGGTGGGCACACGGATTTCTACGGCCATGGATCATTTCCTCTTGATGGTCAGCGCATCATTCACGAGCGCCTCTTGTTGTGCCTTGTGCTGGCTGGACAAGCCGGTCGCGGGCGAGGCAGAAGCAGGCCGCCCGGCATAGGCCGCGCGCCCGACCGATGCGCCAATCCGGCCCAGAACCCATTCGATATTGGGTTCGATAAAGGACCATGCGCCCTGATTTCTGGGTTCTTCCTGACACCAGACCACATCTGCGGTCTTAAAGCGGCCCAATTCGTGCATCAGGCTCATGGCCGGCAGCGGATAGAACTGCTCAACCCGCATCAGATAAATGTCGTTGATCCCGCGCCGGTCGCGCTCTTCCAACAGATCGAAATACACCTTGCCCGAGCACATGACCACACGCCTGATCCTGTCATCGGCAACCAGCACCGTGTCGGAATGGCCTTTCTGCGCGTCATCCCACAGAATGCGGTGGAAAGAGGCATCACCGGTAAAGTCATCGACAGACGACACCGCGAACTTGTGCCTGAGCAGCGATTTCGGCGTCATCAGGATCAGCGGCTTGCGAAAGGTCCGGTGCATCTGACGGCGCAGGATATGGAAGTAATTCGCAGGCGTCGTGCAGTTGGCCACGATCCAGTTGTCCCCGCCGCACATTTGCAGGAACCGTTCCAGACGGGCAGAGGAATGTTCCGGCCCCTGCCCCTCGAAACCATGGGGCAGCAGAACCGTCAGCCCCGACATGCGCAGCCATTTGGCCTCGCCCGAACTGATGAACTGGTCGAACATGATCTGCGCGCCATTGGCAAAATCCCCGAACTGGGCCTCCCACAGCACCAGCGCATTGGGTTCGGCCAGGCTATAGCCGTATTCAAACCCCAGAACCGCGTATTCGGACAGCGCCGAGTCGATCACTTCGTAACGTTTTTGCCCGTCGCGGATATGGTTGAGCGGGTAATGACGCGCCTCGGTATTCTGATCGACGATCCCGGAATGGCGGTGGCTGAAGGTGCCGCGGGTGGCGTCCTGCCCGGCGATGCGCACCGGAAAGCCCTCCAGCAGCAGCGAGCCAAAAGCCAGCGCCTCGCCCGTCGCCCAGTCAATCCCCTGCCCGGACGTGATCATCCCGGCCTTGGTCTTCAGCATCCGCGCCACTGTCTTGTGCGGGGCCAGGCCCTCGGGGATGGTGGTCAGCGCCTGGCCGATTTCCCTGAACGCCTTCTTGCTGATTGCCGTCTTGCCGCGCTGATAGTCTTCGTCCTTGATCTCCAGTTTCGACCAGCGGCCATCCAGCCAGTCGGCCTTGTTGGGCTTATAGCTCTTGCCTGCCTCAAACTCCTCGCCCAGCCGGGTCTGAAAGGCGGCCTTCATCTGCTCAATTTCCTCCCCGGAGATCAGCCCCTCATCCACCAGCCGCTCCGTATACAGTTGCAGCGTGGTCTTATGGGCCTTGATCTTCTTATACATCAGCGGGTTGGTGAACATCGGCTCATCGCCTTCGTTATGACCGAAACGGCGATAGCAGAAGATGTCGAGCACCACATCCTTGTGAAATTTCTGCCGGAACTCGGTGGCGACCCGGGCGGCGTGGACCACGGCCTCGGGGTCGTCGCCATTGACGTGAAAGATCGGGGCCTCGACCATCAGGGCGATGTCGGTCGGATATGGCGACGAACGGCTGAAATGCGGCGCAGTGGTAAAGCCGATCTGGTTATTGACGATAATGTGCATGGTGCCGCCGGTCTTGTGCCCGATCAGGCCCGAAAGCGCGAAACACTCCGCCACCACTCCCTGACCGGCAAAGGCCGCATCCCCGTGCAACAGCACCGGCAGAACGGCAGAGCGGTTTTCGTCATGCACCTGGTCCTGCTTGGCGCGCGCCTTGCCGAGCACGACGGGGTTCACCGCCTCCAGATGGCTGGGGTTTGCGGTCAGCGAGATATGGACGGAATTGCCGTCGAACTCCCGGTCCGCACTCGCGCCCAGGTGATATTTCACGTCGCCGGAGCCGTCCACATCCTCGGGCTTGAAACTGCCGCCCTGAAATTCGTTGAAAATCGCACGGTAGGGTTTGCTCATCACGTTGGCAAGAATGTTGAGCCGCCCCCGGTGCGGCATCCCGATGATGATGTCTTTGACCCCGAGCGCACCGCCGCGCTTGATGATCTGTTCCATCGCCGGGATCAGCGCCTCGCCCCCGTCAAGGCCAAAGCGCTTTGTGCCCATGTATTTGACATGCAGGAACCGCTCAAACCCCTCGGCCTCGACCAGCTTGTTCAGGATCGCCCGGCGCCCCTTGCGGGTAAAGCGGATTTCCTTGTCAAAGCCCTCGATCCGCGCTTTCAGCCAACCCACCTCATCCCCGTTTGAAATGTGCATGTATTGCAGCGCGAAAGTGCCGCAATAGGTGCGTTTCACGATTTTCAGAATCTCGCGCATGGTGGCAACCTGAAGCCCCAGCACATTGTCGAGAAAGATCGGCCGGTCCATGTCGGCGTCGTGGAAGCCATAGAATGCCGGGGTCAGGTCAGGCGGCGGCGTCTGGTCGCGCTGTGCGAGCGGATCAAGATTGGCGGCAAGGTGGCCGCGCACCCGATAGGTGCGGATCAGCATCAGCGCGCGGACCGAATCGAAGGCCGCCCGCCTGACCTGATCATCAGAGACGCCGATGCCCTGTTCGGTTGCTTTGGCGCGAATGCCGTCGGCGGCGGCTTTGGCCTCTTGCTCCGGCCATTGGCCGTCGAGCGCGGCGGTCAGCTCATCAGCGGGGCGGGGTGGCCAGTCGGCGCGCGCCCAGGACGGCCCGGTTGCTTCGCGCTGTATGGCGGCCCCGTCATCCCCGCCATCGCTCATCCGGCGGAAAAACTCGGCCCAGGCCGCATCCACCGCGCCGGGGTCGCCCGCAAACCGGGCGTGAAGCTGCTCCAGATAGACCGCGTTGTGCCCCTGCATGAAGGACGAGGCGCGGAACTGATCATTGCGGGACTGTTCGGTCATGGTGTCGCCTCATGGGGGTTGGGGCCGTATCGGTTGGGGCCGGGTTCGGATTTCTGAACGAGCCAGCGGATGGGAATTGCAATGCCAACCACAAAACCGGCAACAAAGCCGATCAGGCTGGAGGCGTAGGGGTGGGTGTCGGTCCAGGCCCCGATTGCGACCGCGATAAAGCCGCCGAGCATCGCGCAGGCGATGGGCAGAAGGTAAACGCCGAACATAAACCATGCCGAGCGCCCGGTATCGTGCAGCCGCCGCACCGCAGCGGTAAAGAACGGGATGATCGCGAAGATTGAATAGGTGATTGAGATTGGCCCTTCCCCGTCGGGCGCATCAAACAGGTTTTCGTCGAGCAAAGCGACAACCACAGGCAGAATAACACATAAAGTCAGCATGAACCACCAGAAGTCAGAGCGCAACGCCCTCCCCGACATCACGAAATATTTCGCAAATCCGGCTCCTGTCGCCTCTACGAATGTCATGCCCGTTCTCCCTTCTGCCTGCGCGCCGGTTGCCCAAACCTTACCCGATGGCCTCCAGCACCGCCTCGCCCAGCCCGGCGGGGCTTTCGGCAACGACGATGCCTGCGCTGCGCATCGCCTCGATCTTGTCCTCGGCCCCGCCCTTGCCCCCGGCGACAATCGCCCCCGCGTGGCCCATGCGACGGCCCGGCGGCGCGGTGCGCCCGGCGATGAAACCGGCGACGGGCTTTTTCCGCCCCTTGCGCGCCTCATCCTTCAGGAACGCCGCCGCCTCTTCCTCTGCCGAGCCACCGATCTCGCCGATCATCACGATGCTTGTGGTTTCGTCATCGGCCAGGAACCATTCGAGCGCGTCGATATGCTCTGTCCCCTTGATCGGGTCGCCGCCGATGCCGACGCAGGTGGATTGCCCCAGCCCCACATCGGTGGTCTGCTTCACCGCCTCATAGGTCAGCGTGCCGGAGCGGGACACGACGCCCACAGAGCCGCGCTTGTGGATGTGGCCGGGCATAATGCCGATCTTGCAGGCGTCGGGCGTGATGACGCCGGGGCAGTTGGGGCCGACAAGGGTGGTGCGGGTGCCCTCCAGCGCCCGTTTCACCCGCATCATGTCAAGCACCGGAATGCCCTCGGTGATGCAGACGATGATCTCCATGCCTGCGTCGATGGCCTCCAGCATCGAATCGGCGGCAAAGGGCGGCGGGACGTAGATGACAGAGGCATTGGCCCCGGTGGTGGCGCGGGCCTCATGGACCGAGTTGAAAACCGGCAGGCCGAGATGGGTTTGCCCGCCCTTGCCCGGCGTGACACCGCCGACCATCTTTGTGCCGTAGGCGATGGCTTGTTCGGAGTGGAATGTGCCCTGAGAGCCGGTGAAGCCCTGACAGATGACGCGGGTGTTTTCGTTGATGAGGACGGCCATGTCTAACCTTTCAGTTCCGGGTGTTTGCAGAGTTTGGGGCGTTGATCGGCTCTGTCGAGAAACCGAGCCGGAGCAACTCGGCCTGTCCCGTCAGAATACGAAAGAAATGTATGAACCCGGCGCACAATTCGGCCCGCCCCCGCCGGATTTTCTGCCGCAGGCTCTTCCAGCCTTTGGGTTTTCTTTCCGCGCCCCGAATGGTCTGCTCTTTTCCCGGGTCGTTCCCCTGCTCAACAAGGGCAGGGTTGACCTGGTATATCCTGGCGTTTCGCGCAACCGACGAAACATAGGGATTGAACAGGAGCTGGTCTACCGCCACCGGTATCTTTTCAATCCGCAAAAGCGACAACACATGAGATTTCGATATGATATATCCGGCAGTTCCGGGGTGACGTGAATAAAGACGGCTGATCTTACGACCGGCAAATATCCTGCCCGTTTTTCCTACAACCTGGCGCATGGTTCGACTGTGCCAACGTTCCAGTTTTACTATATCCGCATCTTTCGGCCACCAGCTTAAGTCTCTGATCCACTCGCCGACCTCCGGAGCCACGAAGGCATCATCCTCAAATATGAGCGCCAAATCATTGTCTGTTTCCAGAAAATGCTCCCATATCTGACGGTGGCTCAGACAGCAGCACATGTCTGCATAAGGCACAAGCCCCCAGGGGCCGAAGCGTTCAAAGCGTTTCAACAAAACATCCCTGCCGATATTTTTCTTGTCAACGCCGGGCAAAAACGTCGCCTCGACGCCTGCGGCTTCAAGCTCTTTCCTGATAGTCGCCCTGCGTATGACAGCGCGCTCCAGGTTCACCACATAAATTGCAGCTTTCATTTTTTCTCCATACCGGAAAAAACGCCCTCCGTTATGCAGACAACCGCTTTCGGTATTTCATCGGTGGCGAAAGGGGGTGGCGCGCAGATGACGCGGGTGTTTTCGTTGATGAGGACGGCCATGTTACTCTCCAAAAGTCAGCGAAGCCACAGCCTCGCGCCGTTTCCTGATCTTGACGCGCAAATACTCCATCGGACGGTTGCCCTTGATCCGATTGCAGTTTGCGCAAAGAAGCTGATAGTTTTCCAGATAGTCGCCGCCCCCCTTGGAGCGGGGAACAATATGGTCAATCTCCAGATCAACTATCCGCATGTCGGTCATGCAGCCATTGCATATTCCCTTCTGCTTTTGAAACAGGCTTTCTTTGACGGTTGGCGACGGGGTGACATGCTGCACGTCGGAACGCACCGGAATGTCCTTTCGGTGGACGAAATCCCTAAACATGCCCGCATCGTCACTCAGCCTTTCGACCACCAGGTCGGCGGCCTTCTCTTCAATATCGATTCCGATCCATTTCCGCCCGAGTTGTTGCGCCGCGACACAGGTTGTTGCGCAACCGCAAAACGGGTCAAGCACCATGTCCCCTTTCCGGGTCGAGGCTTTCAGGATGCGGTGAAGCAGTTTAAGCGGCTTTTGCGTCGGGTAGCCGGTGTTTTCTTTTGCGCCTCCGGTCAGGCCCAGAGACGGAATATCATTCCACACATCGGACAGTTTTTTCCGTCGCCTGACGCCATCAGGCGTTGATTCCAAAAAATATTTCACGCGCGGGTTTCCGTTCCGTGTCCAACGAATGCGGCCTTCATGCTTAAGCCTTTCAATGCTGTCATCTGTATAATCGCCCCGCGGAAGATCATAAAACCACCGTCCTTGTTCATCCTTGCGATACCTGGTTGAAAGCTCCGGCTCTTCGACAAGCGAAAGATGATACATGTCATCCTTACTGACGAATAGCTTGTCGGATTTTCCGTATCTCAGGATCACGTCATGCTTGGTCGCAAAATCCTTTTTTCCGGGGCTTTGCGGCCCGTCATAATGCCAGACGATTTCATTCCGGGCATTGCCTGCCCCGAAGATCGCATCCATCAGGCATTTCAGATAGTGGCTCGCCGTGGGGTCGCAGTGCAGATAGACCGTGCCGGTCGGCTTCAGTATACGGCGCAGTTCGATGAATCTTTGCGCCATGTAGGTCGTATAGGCCATCATGGACGGGCCGTTGAGGCCATGTATTCCCTCGATGAAAGAGACCAGCGCGGGGTAGTGTTCCGCCAGCACCTCAAGGCGTTCATCGTCCACATCCTGCCATGACCACATGTCCTTGAAGCTGGACCCTGCCGCGCGGCTCCCGATGGGGGCGCTGTAAAGGCGCTTGGAGTTGAACGGCGGATCAAGATAGATCAAATCCACGCTGTTGCTGTCGATGCCCGGCAGGACATCAATATTGTCGCGAGTGAAGAGTGTATTCGGCAATCCCATTAGCCTCTCACCGCCTTCACAATCTTCTCCGCCCCGTCCTTCAGGTTATCGGCGAGAGGGGGCAGTGCGTATATGACGCGGGTGGTTTCGTCTATGAGGACGGCCATTTTTCGGTGACTCCTACTTGAGTTTCTCGGCGGCGGCAGAAAAGAACCCTGTCGCCTCATCAAATTTCTGAATGCGCCATCTGTGGTTTTTGCGTTGCTCCGGCAACCAGGGATCTGCATCTTTGCAACCTTCACCGGGGGTGCCAGCTACCAAAATCACATCCACCCAACCATCAAACTCTGAAACAGCCCGCTTCAGATGACTTATGCGCTTTTTGTGACCCGGCAGTTTTTCCCAATCGGCGGTTCCCGGCGTCCACTTTTTCCAAAGATCAAATTGCGGCGGCGGTGGAGACCAATCAACTTCCTTTTTCCAAAGGGTGATACAGATACCGTCGTCTTTCTCGGCGCTCCAGTCCTGCCGGGGGTTTGGAACGTCATACCCGAATGACTTGAAGGCTTCTACGTATTGCATCCTACCCCTCTTGTTGATCCACATCGTTGAAGCTGACACTGAACTCGTAAGTTTTGAGTTTCAGGCCCCGGGTCCGTCTTGCTGCGGCGCGGGTGCGGTCCGCAAACTCGCCCGCGATCAGATAGGCGCGCACGTCCTCGCCGGTTTCCTCGGCAAGGGCGTCTGCATAGCCGAGGACTTGCTCCAGTGCTGTCGGAGGACAGGGACCAGCCTTGAGTTCAATGACGACGAGCTTCTTGTCCTTGTCGCGCGCCACGATGTCAATTTTTCCGGTTGCGACCCGCCGTTCAACGCCATCGTCGTCTGCAACCAGCCCGGATTCCAGTTCATTCAACTGACGGCGAACCGCTGCCTGCATATCTTGCTCAAGCCTGAACAAGAGCCGTTGATCGGGCGATTCATCGTCATCTGCTACCCCCGACAATTCCGGGGTGTTTTCAGCACCCGAAAATTCGACATAGCTCCTCAGAGCAGAACGCTTATCCGACGCATACTTCTCGAAAGGCCCGGAAGTCTCAGTCGCAACCCATCTAAGGAAAGCCTCGGTTCCCATTTCCTCCAGCTTCGAGTCCACGTCAAAAGCGGCGTCTATTCCATTAAGCATAGAGATATACGAAGAAGCCGTTGTTGCTGCTTTCCCGGTCCGGGTAAGCCACGCCCGAAACTGTTCGCGTCGATGTCGGTAAGCCATTCATTCACCCCTTCACCGCCCGGACAATCTTCTCCGCCCCGTCCTTGAGGTTATCGGCGGCGATCACATCCAGCCCCGATTCGTTGATGATCCGCTTGCCCTCTTCCACATTCGTGCCCTCCAGCCGCACCACCAGCGGCACCTCAAGGCCGACCTCGCGCACCGCCGCCACAACCCCCTCGGCGATCACATCACAGCGCATAATGCCGCCAAAGATATTGACCAGAATGCCCTTCACATTCGCATCCGAGGTGATGATCTTGAACGCCTCGGTCACCTTTTCCCGACTGGCCCCGCCGCCCACATCAAGGAAGTTCGCCGGTTCCGCCCCGTGCAGCTTGATAATGTCCATCGTTGCCATCGCCAGCCCGGCCCCGTTGACCATACAACCGATCTCGCCATCAAGCGCGATATAGTTCAGGTCGTATTTCGAGGCTTCCAGCTCTTTCGGGTCTTCCTCGGACGTATCCCGCAGCTCGGCAATATCCGGGTGGCGGTGAACGGCGTTGGAATCAAAACCCATCTTGGCGTCAAGGCATTTCAGGTCGCCCCGGTCGGTGATGATCAGCGGGTTGATCTCCAGCATCTCCATGTCTTTTTCGGTGAACATGCGATAGAGGGTGCCCATCAGCCGCACGCATTGCTTGACCTGTGCGCCTTCGAGGCCCAGCATAAAGGCGATGCGGCGGCCATGATAGGGCTGATAGCCGGTGGCCGGATCGACAGAGAAAGACAGGATTTTCTCGGGCGTCTTTTCGGCGACCTCTTCGATGTCCATGCCGCCCTCGGTCGAGCAGACGAAAGAGACACGGGATGTGCCCCGGTCAACCAGCAGCGCCAGATACATCTCTGACCGGATGCCCGCGCCGTCCTCGATATAAACGCGGCCCACCTGCTTGCCCGCCGGGCCGGTCTGTTTGGTGATCAGCGTGCGGCCCAGCATTCGCCGCGCCTCCAGTTCGGCCTCTTCGACCGAGCGGGCCAGGCGGACGCCGCCCGCGTCCCCGGCGTCGGGTTCCCGGAACCGGCCTTTGCCGCGCCCGCCGGCGTGGATTTGCGCCTTGACCACCCAGAGCGGCCCGTCGAGTTCACCGGCGGCGGTCTTGGCGTCTTCGGCGCGCAGCACCACGCGGCCGTCAGAAACCGGTGCGCCATAGTCGCGAAGCAGGGTCTTTGCCTGATATTCATGGATGTTCATGGGGGCGCTCCGTCCTGTTGTGCAGCTTGGGGTCATTTAAGCCCCGATGCGCCCGGCAGGGAAAGCCTTTTTTCGCGCCATGGCGGAATTTCGGTGAATTTGGCCGGATTTGTGGCGCGGGCAAGGGGGATGTTGGGGCCGGTCCAGATCGGGTTCAGTCCGGCCCGAACCGTTTGGACCAAGCGAAAGACACCCTGTTGCGCATGGATTCCACTAAGTAGCTTATCTTGCGTTTGTGCCGGGTTTCGTCTGTTTTGAACGTCTTATGCCCATCGCCGATATGTCGCACATCCCCTGCCTCAAGATAGGCCATCCGAAAGCCGCACCGCTTATAATGGGAGCTGATCTGCGCTTCGGGTCCAATACGGCCATAGGGTGCATACTTGGTGTAGTCCGCAGTTCGGCGCAGGCCCGGATTGAAAGAGAAACCGCCCCAGCGACGATGACCCCTGGGGTCGGCCAAGCGCACGGGGATGCCAGCTACACAGCCGAGAATCGTATTTTTTTTCTCAAATTTATGGGCTTCGTTCCGGTCCCGCAGCATCACGGCGTGTATGTCGGGACGGGCCTCAAGAATACGGCGGCTCTCCTCGATGAAAAGCGACGACGGAAAAAGCCAGTCGTCTTCGCAATGGTAGATATAGGGAGTCGTGACCTCGGCGTAAGCCCGGTCAATAGAGGCTATCTGACCCAAATTCTTCGGATTTTGCAGAAACAGGTAAGGCGTATCGCCAAGACGACGCTTGACCAGATCGGCAATGTCCGGATTAGGGCTATCTTCGATGACGATAAATCGTTCGATGGCATTCAGGTCGTGGGATGTGATCGACTTCAGCGTCCGCTCCAGAAGAGCAGGACGGTCACAAGATGTAATAACCAGTGTAACGTCGGGCTGCATTTTATAGCCTCTCCGCCGGATCATGCCAGCGCCGGGTCAATCTCCCGGCAGGCGGCAACCAGCCCCTGCACTGCCTCAACCGAATGGCCGAACATGGCCTGTTCCCCCGCATTCAGCCGGATTTCCACCACCCGCTCGACGCCACCCGCGCCGATCACACACGGCACCCCGACATAGAGACCCTCCAGCCCGTAAGCCCCGCTCACCCAGGCCGCACAGGGCAGCACCCGCTTCTGGTCGCGCAAATACGCCTCGGCCATGGCAATCGCGCTGGCGGCGGGGGCGTAATAGGCCGACCCGGAACCAAGCAGCTTGACGATCTCTGCCCCGCCGTCACGGGTGCGCTGCACGATTGCGTCCAGCCGTTCCTGCGTCGTCCAGCCCATTTCCACCAGATCGGGCAGCGGGATACCGGCAACGGCGGAATAGCGGACAAGCGGGACCATCGTGTCGCCGTGCCCCCCGAGAACAAAGGCGCTCACATCCCGCATCGACACCCCGAACTCCAGGCTCAGGAAGTGGCGAAACCGGGCACTGTCGAGCACCCCCGCCATGCCGCAGACCCGTTCGCGCGGCAGGCCCGAATATTCGCGCAGCGCCCAGACCATCGCATCAAGCGGGTTGGTGATGCAGATCACGAACGCATTTGGGGCGTGACGGCCAATGCCCTCACCAACCGCCTGCATGACTTTCAGGTTGATGCCCAGAAGGTCATCGCGGCTCATCCCCGGTTTGCGTGGCACCCCGGCGGTGACGATGCAGACATCCGCCCCGGCGATGCCCTCGTAATCGGTTGCGCCGGAAAGCGCCGCATCATAGCCCCCGACCGCGCCGGACTGCGCAATATCGAGCGCCTTGCCCTGCGGAATGCCCTCGGCAATGTCGAACAGAACGACATCCCCCAGCTCTTTCATTGCGGCGAGATGGGCGAGCGTGCCGCCGATCTGCCCCGAACCGATCAGCGCGATTTTGGGTCTGGCCATGACGATTTTCCCGGATCAGAGAGTGGATGGGCGATGGGTAGCCCCTCTTGCCCGGTTGCGCAACCCCGGCGCGCGGGGGCGGCGGACGGTTGGTCGCTGATATGGCGTGACGGCATGACCTTATCCGCGGGTAAGGTGCAGCCCCATTGCCGGGACAGATGCGCGAACATCCTGAAAGGCCGCGCCCGACTGAACCAATACAGGAGACCTCTGCGTATTGTCCGGGCCGGGCAGCCGCCTGCCTGGGCGGGCGCTTTTTCTGACAGTC
>JPPB01000244.1 GCA_001483205.1 alpha proteobacterium 3107 | reverse complement strand
GGCCCCTTTTTTCGTGCCTGCCCGGGGGCCTTTCGGGAAAAGACCGCTGCAAGACCTCTGCATAATAGCGCATCGGCTGCCAACCTGTCCCGCCCGGCGCTTGCGCCGGGCAGCGTCTGCCTGCCCCCCGGCAGGCGCTTGAAACGCCTCAGCTTGTTGCCGCGTATGGACTTTATGGCAAGACCATCGCCAATTTGAAATGCTGTGAAAAGCGCCCGCCCAGGCAGGCGGCTGCCCGATTCGACTGTTATACAGAGGTCTATCAAAATCTGGTCGTCAGACTATATTGCGCATCGCCAGCCAAAACGCCCGCCCCGCCCCACGGCGGGCGCTTTGCACCCGCCGGGCCGGGCGCGACCTTTTTTCACATCATCAGGCCATACCCGCTCATTCGGCCTGCGCCCGCCCGCGCCGGTCCATCCGCAGATTGGCATAGAGCACATGGGTGCGCCAGCGCCCGTTGATTTGCAGATAGCTCTGCGCGACACCCTCATACTTGAAACCGCACTTCTCCAACACCCCGCGAGAGGCAGTATTGCCGGGCAGACAAGCGGCCTCAATCCGGCTCAGATCAAGCGTGGTAAAGGCATAATGCACCAGCGCCTCAATCGCCTCTCGCATATATCCCTGACGGGCGTGCGCCGCCCCGATCCAATACCCCAGTGTCGCCGCCTGCGCCGGGCCGCGGCGAATGGTGTCGAGCGTCACCGCCCCCAGCAGCCGCGCAGTCCCGCGCTCCACCATAAACAGCGGCAGGGCCGAATCCCCCGCGATGGCCCGTTGTGCCCAATAGACCCGCCCGACAAACGCCTTTCGCGTCAGATGGTCCCGCGCCCATGCGGGTTCCCACGGCACCAGAAAATCGGCACTCGTCTGCCGCAGCGCCACCCATTCGCGGTAATCCCCATGCCGGGGCGGGCGGAGTGTCATCCGCTCGGTCTCGATCCTCACCCTGCGCCCCAGCCCGAACATCAGCCCGCCAGCCGCGCCCGCAGTTGCGACAGGTCTGGCGCGCCCCTGACCGGCCCGTAAAGCGCAAGCGTGGGCGTGGCCCCGGCCAGCATCCGCCCGGCAAAGTCGCGCACGGCCCCGACGGTGACGGCATCGATCTTCTCCACCACCTCGGCAATTCCGGGCACCCGGTTCCGGATCAGGATCATGCGCGCCAGCCGCTCCGCCCGGTTCGCCGGGTTTTCAAGCCCGATCAGCAGCCCCGCCTTCATCCGGGCGCGGACACGGGCGACCTCTGCCCCGGTCATGTCCCCGGCGCAGCGCCTCAGCTCATCCGCCACGATCATCGGCAGCCCGGAAAGCTCTCCCGCCCCGGCATAGATCGTCATCAGCCCGGTATCCGCATAAGCATCGGCATGGGCAAAAATCGCATAGCACAGGCCGCGCCGTTCGCGGATTTCCTGAAACAGGCGCGAGGACATGCCGCCGCCCAGAACACCGGCAAGACCCTGCGCGGTGTAAATGTCCGGGTCGCGATAGCCGGGGGATTCAAAGGCCAGGGCAAAATGCACCTGCTCCAGCCCCTTTTCGGCCCGGCTTTCGCCGCCTGCATAGCGGGCAGGCGCATGTTCCCGGCGCGGCCCCGGCTTCAGATGGCCGAACAGCGCTTCGGCCTGCCGCACCAGCCTGTCATGGTCAACCGCCCCGGCGGCGGCAAGGATCATCCGCTCGGGGCCGTAATGCTCGGCGACAAACCCCGACAGGTCGCCCCGGTCAAAGGCCCGAACCCGCTCTGCGGACCCGAGAATCCCGCGCCCCATCGGTTGATCCGGGTAGGCGCGTTCCTGAAGCCGCTCAAAGATCACATCATCCGGCGTATCCAGCATCTGGGCGATTTCCTGAAGGATCACCCCGCGCTCAAGCTCAATCTCGGCGGGGTCCAGGGCCGGGTTCAGCAGGATGTCGGCAATCACATCGACCGCCAGCGGCAGATCGGCCCCCAGAACCCGCGCGTAATAGGCGGTGGCCTCGCGGCTGGTATAGGCGTTCAGATCCCCGCCCACATCCTCAATCGCCTCGGCGATGTCGCGGGCCGAGCGGGTTCTGGTCCCCTTGAACGCCATATGTTCGAGGAAATGGGCAATCCCGTTCTGCTCTGCCCGTTCGTGCCGCCCGCCTGCGCTGACCCAAACGCCGACCGCAGCCGATTGCAGGCCGGGCATGTGTTCGGTGACGATACGGAACCCGTTCGGCAGGGTATGAAGCGCGACACTCATCTTGCCAGATGCTCCCGGATCACCGATTTCAGCGCCTTGAGATCATTGGCGACCCGGCGCACCCGTTCCGGGCGGTCACAGAGGTCGGCCATGGCCGGGGGCAGG
>JPPB01000243.1 GCA_001483205.1 alpha proteobacterium 3107 | reverse complement strand
ATCAAGATAGATCAGGTCAACGGATGCGTCGGCGATGCTGTTGCGCAGCACCTCCAGATTGTCGCCGTAATAGAGATCGTTGGTCATGGCCCCGCTTCTCTTGCCCTGCTTGCCCCGGCCCGACGATAGGCGCAGGCGGGTCAGGCGTCAATCGGGCCGTCACCCACTCCGCTTAAACATCAGGCAACGGGCCCCCCCTCACAACCCCTGCGGCGTCGCCCGCAGCTCCCGCGACAGGGTGATCGGCCCGGCGCGCCCCCTCAGCCGGGCACGATACACCGGCAGCGATTCCATCACCCGCATCACATAATTCCGGGTTTCGCGGAACGGGATGCGCTCGATCCAGTCCACCGGATCAACGCCCGGCGCGCGCGGGTCTCCGTGACGCTTAATCCACAGGCGCACCCGCCCCGGCCCGGCATTATAGGCGGCGGCGACCAGCACATAACTTTGCCCGAACTCCCCGATCAGCCGGTCGAGATACCCCGCCCCCAGCCGCGCGTTATAACGCCAGTCCCCCAACAGCGCGCCGGGGCGATAGGCCAGCCCCAGCTCCCGCGCGACACTGCGGGCGGTGCGCGGCATCAGTTGCATCAGCCCCCGCGCCCCCGCCGGGCTGACAACGCCGGGGTCGAACTCGCTTTCGCGCCGCGCGATGGCCAGTGCCAGCTCGGGCGCGACGGGCAGCCTTTCCGCCGCCAGCGGGTGGTGCGGATAATAGAGGTCCATCAGCACATGGCCCTGCCGCGCCGCCTGTTTGGCGATGCGCACCGCCAGATGCGGCTCATCCAGACGTTCCGCCAGATCAGCAAGGTGTTCAAAACCGTCCCGGTCCAGACCCTCCGCCAGATGAGCAAGGAACTGCTCGGCGAGGGACAACTCGCCCGCCGCATGGAACAGAAGTGCGGCGCGCAGGACGGATGATTCCGCAAACCCCGCCTTGCGCCAGTCCGGGCGCACCGGGGCGGCGGCGGCAAGGGCCGGGTCCATGCCGCGCCCGATGCGCTCTGCCGCCAGCAGCCCGTAAAAGCTCGTCTGGTGCTCTGCGGCACGGGCAAAGGCGGCGCGGGCGGCCTGCGGATCGCCAAGCGCCTCTTGCGCAAGGCCCTGCCAATACCCGGCGCGGCCAAGGCTGATCGGGGTGGACACAGCGGCGCGGAAGCGGCGGAAATGGTCAAGGGCCGTCCCCGGATCGCCCAGGCCGCGCAGGGCGATATAACCGGACAGCCATTCCAGATCGGCAAATGCCGCGCCTTCGCTCAGGTGGTGGTTTGAGGCCAGCCGATAGGCCGCCCCGCCCCGCCCGTCGCGCATCAGTTGCCGCGCCATGCTGCGGCGGTGACCGGCCCAGAGCGCGGGTCTGCCCAGCCGCCCGGCGCTGCTGCTCTGCGCCTGTATCAGGTCGAGCGCACTGTCAAACCGCCCCTTGCGCTTTCGCCACAGAAAACGCTCATAGGCAAGGCCGGGGTCATCGGCCAGGTCGCGCGGCACCTGTGCGATCAGGGGATCGACCCCGCGCACGCCCCGCCTCAGCCCGATCCGCGCCCGCGCCAGCCTGCGCAGGTCTGTGCCGACCTCGGGCAGGAACGCCTCTGCGCGGGCGCTCTCGCCCCGCCACAACAGCATGTCGAGCCGCTCCCGGTTATATGGCCTGAGCAACGCGCCATGATTGCGCAACAGTGTCTCTTCCTCTTCCCGGCTCATCGGGATGCGCCGCCAGGCCCGCACCAGCACATCATCGGCCTCTGCCGTCCGTCCGGCGTGGCGCAAGGCGCGCGACAGGTGATAGGCACCATTGCCGGTCTGCGGGGGCGCGTCGCCGAAAAGCGCGCGCACGGTGCGGGCGGGGGTGGTGGCGTCCAGTGCTTCCTCGCCCCGACGCCGCAGTCTGGCAAGGCCCGGCCAGTCACCGTTGCGGCGCAGAAAATCAGCGTGATCCCCCGGTGTGCCCTCGCCCGCGCGCAGCCGCCGCCACTCAACGATGTCGAGCGCCACCGGGCCGATGGGCCGCGCCGCGCGCCGGGCGGCGTCCCATTCATCCGCGCGCACCAGTTCCATGACAGGGACGAGCGGGGCCTGCTCTGCCCCGGCAGGGGACAGGCCGGGGCCGAAGACGGCAAGGAAGACTATTGACAACAAACGCATAGGAACCTCTGCATATTGACCGAGCCGGGCAGCCGCCTGCCTGGGCGGGCGCTTTTCGTAACATTCCACATTGGCGATGATCTTGCCATAAAGTCCATACGTTCCAAAAAGTTGAGACGCTTAAAGCGCCTGCCGGGGGGCAGGCAGGCGCTGCCCGGCGTTCCGCCGGGCGGACGGTTTGGCCACTGACGC
>JPPB01000242.1 GCA_001483205.1 alpha proteobacterium 3107 | reverse complement strand
GATATGGGTGATGGGCTTCACAAGAACGGTGAGGGCAGCGCCCGGCCCGGCGGAAGCGAAGCGCCCGCCATGGGCGGGGCGGGCGCTGCCCGGTCTTACGACCGGGCGGACGGTTTGGCAGGTGCTGCGCCAATATGTCAGAGGTCATTTTACAGGGATCAGGCTATATGCAAAGGTCTTCTGTTGACTTCCGGCACCAAACCCGCCAAAAGCCCCGGCGACACAACCCGCAACCGGGCGTTCCTGTAGGCGCCAAACCGACGAGGAGGCCATAAAATGGCGCAAATCTCTCTGACATTTCCCGATGGCACGGCGCGCCCGTTCGACCCCGGCACAACCCCCGCGCAGGTGGCCGCCGGCATTTCCGCCTCTCTGGGCAAACGGGCCATTTCCGCCACCGTGAACGGCCAACACTGGGACATGCAGTGGCCGATCCGCGAAGACGCCCGAATTGCCATCCACACGATGAAGGACGACGCCCCGGCGCTTGAGTTGATCCGGCATGACCTCGCCCATATCATGGCGCGGGCGGTGCAGGAGCTTTGGCCCGAGACAAAGGTCACCATCGGCCCGGTGATCGAAAACGGCTGGTATTACGATTTCGACCGGGCAGAGCCGTTCACCCCCGAAAACCTCGGCCTGATCGAGGCCCGAATGAAAGAGATCATCAACGCCCGCGACCCGATCACCACCGAAATATGGGACCGCGCGCGGGCGATCCGCCACTATCGGGACAATGGCGAACCCTACAAGGTGGAACTGATCGAGGCGATTCCGGGTGATGAGCCTTTGCGCATGTATTGGCACGGGAATTGGCAGGATTTATGCCGGGGGCCGCATTTGCAGCATACGGGTCAGGTTCCGGCGGATGCCTTCCGGCTGATGAGTGTTGCCGGGGCATACTGGCGCGGGGACAGCAACCGGGCGATGCTGCAACGCATCTACGGGGTTGCCTTTCGCAACCGGGGTGACCTGAAGGCGCATCTGACCTTTCTGGAAGAGGCCGAACGGCGCGACCATCGCCGCCTGGGACGGCAGATGAAGCTGTTCCACATGCAGGAAGAAGCGCCGGGGCAAGTCTTTTGGCATCCCGACGGCTGGACGATCTATACCGGGTTGCAGGACTATATGCGCCACAAACAGCGGGCGGGCGGCTATGTCGAGGTCAACACCCCCCAGGTGGTGGACCGCAAGCTGTGGGAAGCCTCCGGTCACTGGGAGAAATTCCGCGATCACATGTTCATCGTCGAGGTGGACGAAGAGAACGCGCGGGAAAAGGCCGTCAATGCGCTGAAGCCGATGAATTGCCCCTGCCATGTGCAGATTTATAACCAGGGGATCAGGAGCTATCGCGACCTGCCCCTGCGGATGGCCGAGTTCGGCAGTTGCAACCGCTATGAACCGTCCGGCGCGCTGCACGGGATTATGCGGGTGCGCGGTTTTACCCAGGATGACGGGCATATTTTCTGCACCGAGGGGCAGATTGAAAGCGAAACGGCGCGGTTTATCAGTTTCTTGTCAGAGGTTTATCGCGATCTGGGGTTTGCGGAGTTCTCGGTCAAGTTTTCTGACCGGCCGGAGCTGCGCGCCGGGTCCGATGCGGTCTGGGACAAGTCCGAGGCGGCGCTGAGGGCTGCGACCGAGGCCGCCGGGTGCGCTTTTGACCTCAACCCCGGCGAGGGCGCGTTCTACGGGCCGAAGCTCGAGTTCGTTCTGACCGACGCCATCGGGCGCGACTGGCAGTGCGGCACCTTGCAGGTGGATTTCGTGCTGCCTGAGCGGTTGGGGGCAACCTATATCGGCGCGGATGGCGAGAAACACCGCCCGGTGATGCTGCATCGGGCCTGCATCGGCAGTTTTGAGCGCTTCATCGGTATTCTGATTGAAGAGCACGCGGGCCGGTTGCCGTTCTGGCTGGCCCCGCGTCAGGTGGTTGTTGCCTCTATCGTCTCGGACGCCGACGGGTATGTCGGGGATGTGACGGCAAGGCTGTGCGCCGCCGGGGTGCGGGCCGAGGCGGATGTCCGCAACGAAAAGATCGGCTATAAGGTGCGTGAGCATTCGCACGCCAAGGTGCCGGTTCTGCTGGCGGTGGGGATGAAAGAGGTGGATGAGGGCACGGTGACGGTCCGCAGGCTCGGGGAGAAGCGGACAGAGGTTCAGGCGCTCGACGATATTGTGGCCGCGCTTTCAGAGGAAGCCGCGCCGCCGGATGCGGGGCGCGCGGTTCATATTCACTGACGACATAAAGCTGAACTGGCTCCGGGTTGACCTTACCCGCGGATAAGGGTGTTGTGACTTACCCGCGGATAAGGCCGGGTGTTGTGACTTATCCGCGGA
>JPPB01000241.1 GCA_001483205.1 alpha proteobacterium 3107 | reverse complement strand
CATCAGCAGCCCCCCAAACCACGCCGGTTCAAAGATATTTGCCCATTTCGACCGCCGTATCAGCCATCCGGTTGGAAAAGCCCCATTCGTTGTCATACCAGCTCAGCACGCGGGCCATAGTGCCGCCCAAAACCTTGGTCTGATCAGTGGCAAAGACCGAGGAATGGGGGTCGTGGTTGAAATCCTGCGACACCAGCTTGTGATCGGTGACGCCGAGAACGCCGTTCAGCGGCCCGGCGGCGGCGGCGCGCATGGCCGCATTGATCTCTTCCGCGCGCGCGTCGCGTTCCAACTCGGCCACCAGATCAACCAGAGAGACATTCGGCGTCGGCACCCGCACTGCCACACCGTCCAGTTTGCCATCGAGGTGGGGCAAAACAAGGCCCACCGCCCGCGCCGCCCCGGTTGAGGTCGGGATCATCGAACAGGCCGCCGCCCGCGCGCGATACAAATCCTTGTGCATGGTGTCGAGCGTCGGCTGGTCGCCGGTGTAACTGTGAACCGTGGTCATAAAGCCGCGCTTCAGGCCGAACGCATCGGCCAGCACGGTGACCACCGGGGCCAGACAATTCGTCGTGCAGGAAGCGTTGGAAACGATCCGGTCATCGGGGCCGAGGGTCTGGTGGTTGACGCCGTAGACGATGGTTTTGTCCGCGCCCGTGGCCGGGGCAGAGACCAGAACCCGGCGCGCGCCGTTGTCCAGATGCCGCGCGGCCTTGTCCCGGTCGGTGAACAGGCCGGTGCATTCGAGCGCAATGTCCACATCGCCCCATGGCAGTTCGGCGGGGTCGCGGAGTGCGGTGACGGCAATCGGCCCCCGGCCAACGTCAATGCCGCCATCGGTGATCTGCACTTTGGCGGGAAAGCGGCCATGGACCGAATCGAATTGCAGCAGATGGGCGTTGGTCTCAATCGGGCCGAGGTCATTGACGGCGACGACCCGGATGTCATCGCGCCCCGATTCGACGATTGCTCTCAGAATGTTGCGACCAATGCGGCCAAACCCGTTGATTCCCACCTTTATCGGCATCATGTCCTCTTTGCGCAGAACTTGAGGGCCGTGTGCGGCGCTCCCAAGCGTTTCCTTCGTGTCACGGCTGACATAAATATCCTGCCGCGCCAAAGGTCAACTGTCGGCGGGCGTTTTCGGGACGGGACGCCCAAATTGAAAACACCTCTGCATGATGGCGCATGGCCAAGCCGGGCAGCCGCCTGCCTGGGTGGGCGCTTTTCGTGACGGTCCATATTGGCGATGGTCTTTCTATAAAGTCTATACGTTCCAACAGGTTGATGCGTCTATAAGCGCCTGCCGGGGGGCAGGCAGGCGCTGCTTGGGCAGCAAGCGCCGGGCGGGACAGGTTGGCCGCTTATACGCCATTACAGCGCGCGCCCTTCGGGAGTGTCCGCGCAACCCCCCTCACAGCAGCGATTGCGCCCGCTCCGCCACCGCCTCAGCCGTGATGCCAAAATGCGCAAACAACGTCTCTGCCGGGGCCGACGCGCCAAAGCTCTCCATACCAACGAACCCGGCCTTAGCCGCCCTGCCGCGCTCCCCCGACAGCCAGCGGTCCCAGCCCTGCCGGACCCCCGCCTCGACCGCAACCCGCACCGGCCCGGCGGGCAAAACCCGCCTGCGATACGCCTCTTCCTGCCGGGCAAAAAGCTCCATACACGGCATGGAAACCACGCGCGCGCCAACCCCCTCGCCTTGCAGAATATCACGGGCGGCCAGCGCAACCGCAACCTCGGACCCGGTGGCAATCAGGATCACCCGGCGCTTGCCCTCGGCCTCTGCCAGAACATAAGCGCCCTGCGCCGACAGGTTCCGCGTGTGGTGCCTCGTGCGCACCGCCGGCAACCCCTGACGGCTGAGCGCCAGCACCGACGGCGTGGATGTCGCCGTCAGCGCCAGTTCCCATGCCTCGGCGGTCTCGACCGTATCGGCGGGGCGAAAGACCATGGTGTTGGGGGTTGCGCGGCTGATCGCCAGATGCTCGACCGGCTGATGGGTCGGCCCGTCTTCCCCCAGCCCGATCGAATCATGGGTCATCACAAAAACGGTGGGGAGTTTCATCAGCGCCGCCAGCCGCATCGCCGGGCGGGCATAATCGGTAAAGCACATGAAGGTGCCGCCATAGGGCCGGACGCCGCCATGCAGCGCCATGCCGTTCATCGCCGCCGCCATTGCGTGTTCGCGAATGCCATAGTGGATATAGCGCCCCTTGCGGTTCTCGGGCGAGAAAACCCCCAGATCACCGGTCAGCGTGTTGTTAGAGCCGGTCAGGTCCGCCGAGCCGCCCACGGTTTCCGGCAGGATCGGGTTGAGGGCAGTCAGCACCAATTCAGATGAGCTTCTGGTTGCAATATTTTGTTTTTCAACGGATGCCCGTTTTTTCAGCGCCTTGATGACCGGTGACAGCCGCGGCGGTGTTGCCAGCGCAAGGATGCGCCGGAACTCCGCCTGCCTGCGCGCGGGCAGAGCCTCAAGCCGCTCTTTCCAGGCCCGATGTGCCTCTGCCCCCCGCGCGCCGACCTCTTCCCACCAGGTCTTGATCTCCGGCGGGATGACAAAGGGCGGATGGTCCCAGCCATAGGTGGCTTTGGTATCGGCAATCAGGCCCGCATCGGTCAGCGCACCATGGCCTTTTGCGGTGTCCTGCGCGGCGGATCCCAGGGCGATATGGGTCTTGCAGGCGACAAGGGCAGGCCTGTCGGTCTCTTTCGCCTGCCCGATGGCACGGTCGATGTCCTCCGGGTCGTGGCCGTCGCATTCATGGGTGGACCAGCCACAGGCCGCAAACCGCCCGATCTGGTCGGTGCGGTCGGCCAGGGCAACCGGGCCGTCGATGGTAATGCCGTTATTGTCCCACAGCACAATCAGCCGGGACAGCTCATGCCGCCCGGCAAGGCTGATCGCTTCCTGGCTGACGCCCTCCATCAGACAGCCGTCACCGGCGATGACATAGGTGTGGTGGTCCACCACCTTGCGCCCGAACCGCGCGCGCTGAATTTCCTCGGCAATGGCAAAGCCCGTGGCATTGGCCAGCCCCTGGCCGAGCGGCCCGGTGGTGGTCTCGATCCCGGCGGCCAGAAAGTTTTCCGGGTGTCCGGCGGTTCTTGCCCCGATCTGGCGAAAATTCCTGATCTCGTTCAGGGTGATCTGGTCACTGCCGGTCAGGTAAAGCAGCGCGTAGAGCAGCATAGAGCCATGCCCGGCGGACAGGATGAACCGGTCACGGTCCGGCCAGTCGGGGGCGGCGGCGTCGAATTTCAGATGTCGGGCGAACAGAACCGTCGCCACATCGGCCATGCCCATGGGCATTCCCGAATGGCCCGAGCGCGCGGCGGCAACCGCATCAAGGGTCAGTGTGCGGATAGCAGCGGCGCGCATCCAGTGCCGGGGGTGCTGTTGGCGAAGGGCAGGGATGTCCACGGGGTGTTTCCTCCGGCAAGCCTGAGTTTATCGTCTGTCCTGCGCGCTTTTAGCAGTGATCGGGCGAAGATCAAGCAAACCGGTTGCCTTGTCGCCGGAAAGGGGGCGAAATTGCCCCGGCGATTGGCTAAGATCGGGGCGTGGCCGGGAATTGCCCGCGATTCGCGCCGGGCGGCGGACAAGGCAGAGACAAGGAACAATGGGATCGGGCGATGAGTGAGATTGCAGAGCTGGAGCGGCGCATCACCCGTGCGCTGGAACGTATTTCGGACGCGGCAGAGCGCACAAGCGCTGCGGGCGGGCAGGCGCTGCGGGCAGAACTGGACGAGGAAAAGACCGCGAATGCGCAGTTGCGGGAGCGGATTCGCGCCCTGAAAGACCGGCACGGGGCCGCGCAGACGGTGCTGGAGGGGCAGGTCGCGAAACTCGAGGCACAAATTGCCCGGCAGGAAGGCGAGCTTGAGCGGCTGAGGGCGATGAATGAGCGGCTGCGCCACAACAGCGCCCTATTGCGGGAGGCCGGGGCCGGTGGGGTGACGGATGCCGGCCTGATCAATGCCGCGGCGGTGGCGGAGCTTGAGGCGCTGCGGGGCGCGCGGGCCGCTGAACGGGCGGAAACAGAAGCCATTCTGGGCGAATTGCGCCCGATTATCGAGGGGAACGCCTGATGTCCGATGTCACGATCACTATTGGGGGCCGGGAATTTCGGGTGTCCTGCCGGGAAGGCGAGGAAGAGCATCTTCGCACGGCGGCGGCCCTTCTGGATGGCGAAGCGGCGGCACTGGCCGAGCAGATCGGGCGGTTGCCGGAAGCGCGGATGCTGCTGATGGCCGGGCTGATGCTTGCCGACCGGACGGCGGAGCTGGAGCGTGAACTGGTGGCGGCGCGGGCCACGGCAGAGCCGGAAAAGGTCGAGGTGGCGGTGATCCCGGACAGTGTGACCGACACGCTGGCGGAAATCGCTGCGCGGGCCGAGGCACTGGCCGGGTGTCTGGAGGAGCAAACGGCCTGAGCGGGTAGGGGGCACGCTGCCCCGCTCCATTGAGGGCCGGGATTTAGACTCAAAACGGGACAGACATGACCGCAAACTGGACACACCAGACGATCTGGACGGGCGACAACCTGTATATCATGCGCGGTATGAACGCCGCGTCTGTTGATCTGATCTACCTCGACCCGCCGTTCAACTCGAAAGCCAACTATGCTGCACCCATCGGAAGCAAGGCCGCCGGTGCAGCGTTCAAGGACACCTGGACGCTCTCGGACGTGGATGCCGAATGGGTCAACCTGATGGAGGCAAAGCATCCGGCGTTGCACCGTGTCCTGCTTGCCGCCATGACCAACAGCGACAAGTCCTATCTTGCTTATATGGCGGTGCGGTTGCTGGAGATGCGCCGCATCCTGAAGCCGACGGGGAGTATCTATCTGCATTGCGACCCGACCATGAGCCACTATCTGAAACTGCTCATGGACGCTATTTGGGGGCGTCAGCAGTTTTGCAACGAATTTATCTGGTATTACTCCGGCGGTGGCGCAGCGAAAAAACGATGGGCGCGCAAACACGATGTTGTGTTGTTTTATGCAAACGGCGCGACGTGGACGTTCAATGCCGATGATGTGCGGGTTCCGCATAAATGGCAATCCGGTCAGCTTCGGGCCGATGGGTCTGAACGAAATTACGAACAGGGCAAGCTGGCGGATGACGTGTGGCAACATCATTCGCTGATGCCGTGGGCAAGGGAACGTATGGGCTATCCGACGCAAAAGCCATTGGCGTTGCTGGACAGGATCATCAGTGCATCCTCGAACGAGGGGGATATGATCATTGATCCGTTCTGCGGGTGTGCGACGGCCTGTATTTCGGCGGAGCGGCTACAGCGTCAATGGGTCGGCATTGACATCAGCCCGAAGGCTGCCGAGCTTGTCCGAACCCGAATGCAGGATGAACTGGGGCTGTTTTATCAGGGCGCGCACCGTGACGACATCCCCCGGCGCACCGATCTGGGGAAGATTCCGCGTTACAACAGCCCGGCGAACCGAACCACGCTCTACGGACAGCAGGAAGGGAACTGCGCCGGGTGTGGAGTGCATTTCGAGGCACGGCATCTTGAAGTTGATCACATCATTTCGCGCGGCAAGGGCGGCACGGATCATATCGGGAACCTGCAACTGCTCTGCGGCTCATGCAATCGCATCAAGGGGGACCGCGGGATGGAATACCTGCGTGTCAAGCTGCAACTGTGAGGGGGTGCCGGGCGCGGCTGATATGCAGAGGTTTTCTCAACCTGATCAGGCATTTGCCTCACGTATCTTATCCGCCGCGTCCCGGTCATAGGCGACGCCGTTCTGCTCCAGCAGCGTGTCCAGCTCGCCGGAAAGCGTCATCTCGGTTATGATGTCACAGCCGCCGACAAACTCGCCCTTGACATAGAGCTGCGGGATGGTTGGCCAGTCGGAATAATCCTTTATTCCCTGACGGATGGCGTCGTCAGTCAGAACGTCGATGTCCTTATAGTCCACGCCCATGAAGTTCAGCACCCCGGCCACGCGCGAAGAAAACCCGCAGCGCGGCATATCACGGGTGCCTTTCATATAGAGCACCACGTCATTGGCGCGGATGGTGTCGCTGATCCGGGTGTGTGCGTCGTCGGTCATCTTGCGGTTCCTTTCAATGTGCCGGGGCGGGGTGCCGCTCATTGCGGCGCTTTTGTCGTCAGGGCCAGGGCGTGCAGTTCACCCTCGGGGCCGTCCATTTTGCCCTTCAGCGCCGCATAAACGGCGCGCTGTTGCTGAACCCGGTTCAGGCCACGGAAAGAGGCGTCGATCACCTCGGCGGCGTAGTGGTTGCCGTCCCCCGCCAGATCGGTGATGGTGATCCGGGCGTCGGGGAAGGCCGCGCGGATGAGTTCTTCGATTTCGCGGGCGTGCATGGCCATGGGCGGTGTCCTTGCCGGTCTGGTCAGAGAATCTATGCGCAGGGGTGCGGGTGCGCAAGGGCAGAGACGGGGGGTGCCCGGAATTTCCCCTTGTAAGCGCTTTCAGAGACCTCTGGATAATGGCCAAGCCGGGCGGGACAGGTTGGCCGCTGATGCACCAATATGCAGGGGCCTCATACAGAGCGGGATATGGGCAATGTCATGGTCCCATGGCGGGGGCTTCACCCGGATGTAAGCGCTTTCAGAGCCGCAACAGCCTGCGCCGCATGACGCACATCTTCCCAAAAGCTCAGCGCCGACGACGCAGCCGACAGCAACAGATAGCTGTCATCGCCGGTTCTGGTCAGGATCACCCCCAGATGCCGCATCAGGCTGCGGGCCACACTGCCGACGGGAAACTGCTCTGCCCCGGTGTCGATCATCGTCAGCCGTTCAAGCACCCGGCGGCAATCCCCCCCCGACAGCGCGATCACCGCCCAGTTGTCCGATTGCAGGGTGACATATCCGGCCCCGTCCAGGGCCGCTTCTGCCTCGCGGTCAAAGTCGATGCTCCTGTCCCCGGCCAGCAACAGGCACTGGTCGGGCGCGGTCCACAGCAGGTTCAGCGACCCGTCCGCCGAACGCACGGACCCGCCAGCGACCGGCAGGCGCAGGCCGAACGCCCTGTCCAATGCCGCCGACAGCCGGTCCCCACCCCCCTGCGGCACGGCAATCGAAACAATTTCAAAGCGTTGTTCGGCGATCTTCACGTCACCGATGGTTTCTTCCGCGCCGTTCAGCGGGCTTTGGGCTGTCAGGGTGTATTCAGGCACGAAGACGCTCCCCTTCCGGATCAACAAAATGGGCCGACACGATTTCCACCTCGATGTCGGTCTTGCGCAAACCGTCCCAGGCGCGCACCACCTCGCCGATGCGGTCCTCTCCGCGCGCGATAAACCCCAGTCCGACGGAATGGCCAAGCGCGGGCGACCAGGCAACCGATGTCATCCAGCCCTGATCATTTTCGGTAACCGCCTCTGCGCCCCTGGCGATGAAATGCGCGCCCGCAGTCAGCATCTGCGCCCTGTCCACGGGGCGAAACCCCATCAGGCGGGGCTGCCCCGGCGCGGTCATTTCCGGCCTGCGGGACAGGACATTGCCGATGCAGTCCTTCTTGTCCGACACCATTCGCGCCATGCCCAGCATCCGCGCGGTGGTCTGCCCGGTCAGTTCCGCCGCCACCGGATGGCCCTTTTCGATCCGCATGATCCCCAGTGCCTCGGTGCCGTAGGGGGCAACGCCGAACGGCTCACCCGCCGCGATCAGGGCGCGGATCATGCTGTCGCCATAGCGCGCGGGCACCGCGATCTCATAGGCCAGCTCTCCCGAGAAGGAAATCCTGAACAGACGGGCGCGAATGCCGCCGCAAACGGTCATTTCGCCGCAGGCCATATACGGGAAGGCCGCGTTTGAAATGTCATGCCCGGCATCGACGATCTTTTGCAGCAGGGCGCGGGATTCCGGCCCGGCCACGGCGAATTGCGCCCAGCCATCGGTGACAGAGATCAGATGCACGTCCAGATGCGCCGCCAGACATTGCCGCGCAAATTCCAGCCGCTGATAGACAAGCCCCGCATTGGCGGTGGTGGTGGTCATCACGAAATGGTTTTCGCCCAGTCTTGACGTGGTGCCGTCATCATAGACAATCCCGTCCTCGCGCAGCATCAGCCCGTAGCGCACCTTACCGACCGGCAATTTGGCGAACCCGTTTGTATAGACAAGGTTCAGGAATGCGGCGGCGTCCCGGCCCTTGATGTCGATCTTACCAAGGGTGGTGACATCGCAGATGCCGACCGCGTTGCGGGTTGTCTGTGCCTCCCGGTTTGCAGAGGTGCGCCAGTCGGTTTCGCCGGGCTGCGGATACCACTGCGCGCGCAGCCACTGCCCGGCCTCGGTAAACACCGCGCCCCGGTCCCGCGCCCATTCATGGGAAGGCGTCAGGCGGACGGGCTTGAACCCCGCGCCTTTCGCGCCTGCCCCGAACGCGCCGATCGCAACCGGCACATAAGGCGGGCGAAATGTCGTGGTGCCGGTTTCGGGGATGGTCTTGCCCGACGCCTCGGCCATCAGCGCAAGGCCGGGAAGGTTCGAGGTCTTGCCCTGATCCGTCGCCATGCCAAGGGTTGTATAGCGTTTGAGATGCTCGACAGAACGAAAGCCCTCGCGGTGGGACAGCGTGATGTCCTTGGTGGTCACGTCGTTCTGAAGGTCAACCCAGCAGCGCCCGCGCGCGCCCTTCACCTGCCACAGCGCGGTGATGCCCGCAGGTTCGTCCGTTGCCTTTGGCACATTGGCGGCGGGGGCGGCCCGGCCCAAATCTTCGGCCACGGCGCGCCCGGCGGCATCGCCCTCTTGCAGGCAGCGGGCCAGTGTCATCTGCCCGGCGGCGGCCCCTGCAACCCTCATGCCGGGGGGCAGGGCATTGCCGGGGACAAAGGCGGCCAGATCATCCCGCCAGACCGGTTTGCCCCCCAGATGACAGGTCAGATGCAGGTTCGGGGTCCAACCGCCTGAAACCGCAAGGCAATCGGCGCTGATCCGTTTCCCGCCGGTGGTGATGATTTCCCGCAGGCCCCCGCGCCCGCATGTCTCTGCCACGGCCTCGCCGAACAGAGTCTTCACCTCGGGGAACGGGTTGGGGGCGGTGTCGGTCCGGCTGTCGATCACCGCCGCGATCTCGATACCGTGCGCGCGCAGGTCGCGGGCGGTGCGCCACCCGTCGTCATTATTGGTGAAGACGGCGACGCGCCTGCCGGGGGTCGCGCCATAGCGGTTGACATAGGCCCGCACCGCCCCGGCCAGCATCACCCCCGGCCGGTCATTGTTGCCGAATGCAACGGAACGTTCGGTCGCGCCCGTCGCCAGAACCGACCGCCCGGCATAGATGCGCCAAAGGGTTTGGCGCGGCGCACCGGCGGCATCGGGCAGGTGGTCGGTGTTGCGCTCCAGCGCCCCGTAGATGCCGTGATCAAACACCCCATAGACGGTGGTGCGGGTCATCAGCCGGACATTGCCCATGCTTTCAAGCTCGGCCACTGCCGCCGCTGCCCAGGTCGCCCCGCCGGTCCCGGCCACCTCGCACCGCTCGGCGTTCAGGCGACCGCCCATGCGAAAATCCTCATCAGCCAGGATCACCCGCACCCCCGCACGCCCGGCAGACAGCGCCGCCTGAAGCCCCGCCGGACCCGCGCCGATAATCAGCACATCGCAATGCAGAAAGCCCTTGTCATAGTGATCGGGATCGGCCTGCATCGACAGCCGCCCCAACCCGGCAGAGGCACGGATAATCGGCTCATATACCCGCTCCCAGAAAGATTTCGGCCACATGAAGGTCTTGTAATAGAACCCCGCCGACAGGAACCGCGCGAACAGGTCATTGACGGCCATTATATCGTATTTCAGCGATCCGCGGTGGTTCTGGCTGCGGGCGTTCAGCCCCTCGAACAGCTCTGTCGTGGTGGCCCGTGTGTTCGGCTCCTGAGACGCGCCGGTGCGCAATTCAACCAGCGCGTTCGGCTCTTCCGGCCCGGCGGTGAAAATCCCCCGGGGGCGGTGATATTTGAACGACCGCCCGATCAGCCGCTGCCCGTTGGCGATGAGCGCAGAGGCAAGGGTGTCCCCGGCAAAGCCCTGAAACGCGCGGCCATTGAAGGTGAAACCGAGCGGCTTGTCGCGGTCAATCAGCCCGCCGGGAATGCGGTTTGTGCCGGTCATGTGTCTGTCCCCCGTGCCGGTGCCCCGTCCCGCGCCATCTCCACCCCGGTGATCTCATGGGTCAGGGTGTTGCGGGTGACGATCAGCCATGACCGGTCCCCCTGCTCATGGAACCACAATTCGCGGTGCTCGCCCGCCGGGTTGTCGCGCAGGTGCAGCCAGGCGTCGAAATCCCCGGCGGCGGTTTCTGACTGCCAGTCGGGTCGCGCCAGCAGGCTTGCATCGCCCAGATAGGTGAACTCGGCGGCGTCCCTTGGCCCCAGCAGCGGGTGATTGATGATCATGCCGTCGCCCCCTTAGTGCAGGTTCGGTTGGGCACCCTCGCCCTTTTCGTCAATCGGCGCGCCACGGGTGAAGCGGTCGAGCCGGAACGCGCCCGCCACCGGGTGCGGCTGATCCGTGGCCAGCAGATGCGCATAGCAATAGCCGGAGCCGGGCGTGGCCTTGAACCCGCCATAGCACCAGCCGCCGTTGAAATAGAGGCCGTCGATATGGGTCTTGCAGATGAACGGGGAACCGTCCATCGACATGTCCATGACGCCGCCCCACATCCTCAGCAGCCTGGCGCGCCCGATCATCGGCATCAGCGCCATTGCGCCTTCGCAAACATCCTCGACAACCGGCAGATTGCCGCGCTGCGCATAGCTGTTGTAGCCGTCAAGATTGCCGCCAAAGACCAGCCCGCCCTTGTCGGACTGGCTGATATAGAGATGCCCGGCCCCGAAGGTGACCACACCGGGCAGCACCGGCTTCAGCCCCTCAGAGACGAACGCCTGAAGCACATGGCTCTCGATCGGCAGGCGCATTCCGGCCTGCGACATCAGGCGGCTTGATGACCCGGCGACACAGGCGGCGACTTTTTGTGCGCGGATCGGCCCGCGTGTGGTCTCGACGCCCCGGCAGGTGCCGCCCTCGATATGAAAGCCGGTGACCTCGCAGTTCTGGATCAGGTCCACGCCGCGCGCATCCGCCGCACGCGCATAGCCCCAGACCACCGCGTCATGGCGCGCCGTGCCCGCCCGTGGCTGCAACAGCCCCCCGTGGATGGGAAAGCGCGCATTGTCGTAATCGAGCCACGGGCACATCCTGCGAATGCCGTCCTGATCCAGCAGCACCGCGTCCGCCCCGGCCATCAGCATCGCATTGCCGCGCCGCACGGCGGCATCCCGCTGAGCGTCCGAGTGGAACAGATTGACAATGCCGCGCTGCGACATCATCGCGTTATAATTCAGATCCTGTTCCAGCCCTTCCCACAGTTTCATCGAAAGCTCGTAAAAGGGCTGGTTGTCCGGCAACAGATAGTTAGAGCGCACGATGGTGGTGTTGCGCCCGGCATTGCCGGAGCCGAGCCAGCCCTTTTCAAGCACCGCCACATTGGTGATGCCGTGGGTGCCGGCCAGATAATGGGCGGTGGCCAGACCATGCCCGCCGCCGCCGATGATGATAATGTCGTATTCCGGTTTCGGGTCCGGTTCCCGCCAGACCGGTTGCCAGCCGGTATTGCCCCGCAGGCCCTCCATGATCACCCTGAAACCGGAATAGCGCATCTGCCTGACCTCATCCTTTGCGGCAGGGTAGGGGGATCGGCGGCAATAGACTTTCCTGATACGGACCAGTTATTGTCTGTTCAGGTCAGGCGAGGGGGTTTTCACCGCCATGCTCAGAATCGGGATCATTGCCAATCCGGGGTTTGCCCTGTTGTCCTATGCCGCGCTGACAGAATCGATGCGGGCGGCGAACCTGCTGCATGACCGGGTGTGTTTCGAGATTGCCCATATCGGGCCGGGCGACGGGCGTTCGGTCAGCTCCGGCGGCGCGCGGATCAACGGTATTCCGGTCAGCAAAGCGCCGCTTGGGTTCGACATTGTGTTTGTGGTGGCGGGGTCGAATGTGACGGCGGGGGTTGCCCCCGAAATCACCGCCTGTTTGCGGCGTCTGGACCGGCGGGGGGTGATTTTGGGCGGCGTCTCGGGCGGACCGGTGATTCTGGCGCAGGCGGGGCTGATGGCGCGGCGGCGGATGACCGTGCATTGGGACCATTTTGAAGAGCTGCGCCGGGGCGACCCTGACCTGCTGCTGGAACGGGCGCTGTATGTGGTGGATCGCGACCGGATGACCTGTGCGGGCGGGACGGCCCCGGTGGACATGATGCACGGCCTGATCGCCCGGCACTGGGGGGCGGGGCTTGCGCGCCGGGTCAGCGACTGGTTCTTGCAGGCAGACATCCGGCCCTCGGGCGGGCCGCAGCGCGCAGGCCGGGCAGAGCGATACGGCACCACCAATCCGACGGTCCTGACAGTGATTGAGCTGATGGAGAACCATGTGTCCGATCCGATGTCGCTGAGGCAGATTGCGTCGGTGTGCGGGGTCGGCCCGCGCCAGATCAGCCGCCTGTTTCGGGCCCATCTGGGGGACAGCCCGATGCAGTTTGACCGGCGGTTGCGTCTGGGGGTGGCGCGGGAGTTGCTGCTGAAATCGACCATGCGGCTGACCGAGATCGCGCTGGCCACCGGGTTTGCAAGTTCGGCCCATTTCTCGGCCTGTTTCCGGCGGGAGTTCGGGGCGTCGCCGTCGGGGTGCCGAAAGCGGGGGGGATAGGGTGTGGGGCGCTTATTGCCGGG
>JPPB01000240.1 GCA_001483205.1 alpha proteobacterium 3107 | reverse complement strand
GGCGGGGGGCGGGGGCAAAGCGTTGACGGCAGAGATTTCCGGAACCGCCCCAAACCTTGACAGCCCCGCCCGCCATGCGCATATCTGGCACAAGACGGAGGCCCCCGATGTTCATCCAGACCGAATCCACCCCGAACCCCGCGACGCTGAAATTCCTGCCCGGCCAGGCGGTTCTGAGCACCGGCACCGCCGATTATCCGACACCGGAGGCCGCAGGCAACTCGCCGCTCGCGCGGTGCATATTCGGCGTCACCGGCGTCACCGGCGTGTTTCTGGGCAGCGATTTCGTGACCGTCACCAAGGCAAACGATGTGGAGTGGGAGCACCTCAAACCCGCGATCCTGGGCGCGATCATGGACCATTTCCAGTCGGGCCGCCCGGCGATCACCGATGGCGCGGGCACCGGCGGGCACGCCGAGCATGACGGCCAGGATGCCGAAATTGTCAACCAGATCAAAGAGCTTCTGGATACCCGCGTGCGCCCCGCCGTTGCCCAGGACGGGGGCGACATCACCTTTCACGGTTTCGACAAGGGCGTTGTCTATCTGCACATGCAGGGCGCTTGCGCGGGGTGTCCTTCCTCGACCCTGACCCTGAAAATGGGGATCGAGAACCTGCTGCGTCACTACATCCCCGAAGTGACCGAAGTGCGCCCCGTTGCCGCGTGAGTGAGCCTCTTGTCCTCGGGTTCGACACCTCGGCGGCCTGTTGCGCGGGTGCGCTGTTGTCGGGCGGGCGGATTGTCGCCGAACGCTCTGAACCGATGCAAAGGGGACAGGCGGAGCGGCTGATACCGCTGCTTGAGGGCCTGCTCTGCGACGCCGGGGTGCGCTGGTCTGACCTTTCTGCGCTGGGGGCCGGGATCGGGCCGGGCAATTTCACCGGCATTCGCATCAGTGTTGCCACCGCGCGCGGGCTGGCGCTGTCGCTGGGTATTCCGACGGTGGGGGTTTCTGCGTTCGAGGCCCTGCGCCACGGCGCGGATGGCGTGGTGGTTGCCTCGGTCAGGGGGCCGGGGGATACTCTTTATATACAGGTCACGGGCGATGTGCCGCAGCAGTGTCGCCCTGACACTCTGCCCCCCGTGCCCCCGCAGGGCACCCCGACGGTGATCGGACACCGGGCCGATGAAATCGCGCAGCATTATGGCGGGCGGGCGGCACATCCGGCCTGTTCCCTGCCCGAGGCGATTGCCCGCATCGCGGCCCGCCGCCGCTCTGACGCACCGCCCCGGCCTGCGCCGCTCTATATTCGTGCAGCCAGTGCCGCACCGCCGCGCAGACCACCGCCGGTCATTGCGGGCTGACCTTGGTGCTGCCTCCCGTGCCGACACCCGCCGCACTTGCCCGCCTGCACGCCCTTTGCTTCGGGACGCCCCGCCCGTGGTCAGAGGTCGAATTTTCGTCGCTTCTGAGGGACGGCTCGGTTTTTCTGACCGGGGGCGGCAGGGATGCAGGGGGCGCGGACAATTCCGGTTTCGCGCTGGGGCGGGTTATTGCGGATGAGGCGGAGCTGCTGACGCTCGCCGTTCATCCCGATCATCGGCGCAAGGGACGGGGTCGGGCCTTGCTGAGCACCTATGAGAACGAAGCCGTGCGCAGGGGGGCGACGCGCTCTTTTCTCGAAGTGTCGTCGGCGAATCATGCCGCCATCACGCTTTATGCTCAGGCGGGGTATAGGCAGACGGGCCAAAGGCCGGGCTATTACCGCACCCCCGACGGCGGGCGCATCGCCGCCCTGACCTTCTCTCGCCATCTGGTCTGAGAGTGCCTGTGCGCCAGCCGGGGCCTGAACCGGTTTCCGGGCCAAACGTGGGGCACAACGGCCACCCAATCGGCCCGGTCGTCGAAATTTCGCGGATTCTGCGTCAATTTGATGACCTGCTCCCGTTGCCAAAGCCGTTGCGGGGGCGATAGGTAGGGCCATGCAGATTTATCTTCCCATCGCCGAGGTTTCCGTCAACGCCTTCCTGCTGCTTGGTCTGGGCGGCATGGTCGGCGTTCTGTCCGGCATGTTCGGCGTCGGCGGCGGGTTTCTGATGACGCCGCTTCTGTTCTTCATCGGCATCCCGCCTGCGGTTGCCGTCGCCACCGAGGCGAACCAGATTGTCGCCTCGTCCTTTTCCGGCGTGCTGGCGCATCTGAAACGCAGAACCGTTGATCTGCGCATGGGCACGGTCCTGCTGGTCGGCGGGCTGGCCGGGGCGGCGCTCGGCGTGCAGATATTCAACACCCTCAAAGGCATGGGGCAGGTCGATCTGCTGGTCAAGCTCTGCTATGTCGTCTTTCTGGGCATCATCGGCGGGCTGATGTTCATCGAAAGCCTGCGCGCGATCCGGCGCAGCCGCAAACCGGGCGCGGCCCCGAAACGCCGAAAGCACAACTGGATTCACGCCCTGCCGTTCAAGATGAAGTTCCGCACATCGGGGCTTTATATCTCGGTCATCCCGCCGGTGCTGGTTGGGGTTTTCGTCGGGATGCTGGCGGCGATCATGGGGGTTGGCGGCGGTTTCGTGATGGTCCCGGCGATGATCTATCTGCTGGGAATGCCGACAAAGGTGGTGGTGGGCACATCGCTGTTCCAGATTATCTTTGTCACCGGCTTTACCACGCTTCTGCACGCAACCACCAACCAGACGGTCGATATGGCGCTGGCGGTTTTGCTGCTGGTCGGCGGGGTGGTGGGGGCACAGATCGGCACACGGATCGGCACCTATCTGAAGGCCGAGCAGTTGCGCATTCTGCTGGCGTTGCTGGTTCTGGGCGTTTGTCTGAAACTGGCGCTTGAGTTGCTGCTGGAGCCGTCAGAGCTTTACTCTCTGGCAGCGCGGGGGGGGCACTGATGTTGTGGCGGCTGGCCCTTGTTCTGACCGGCCTCGCCGCCGCCCTGCCCGGCCTTGCCGTCGGGCAGGCGGGCGAGCAGGTCGTCGCCGGGCTGAGCCAGAACCGGGTGTCGATCACCGCCAATTTTGACGGCTCTGAGATTCTGATCTTCGGTGCGGTTCAGCGCGAGGCCCCGCCACCCGACACCGGCCCGCTAGAGGTGGTGATCGCCATTGCCGGGCCGCCCGAGCCTGTCACCGTCCGGCGCAAGTCGCGCGAATACGGCATTTGGGTCAACACCGATTCCTTTGTCATCGAGGATGCCCCCAGCTTCTATGCGATTGCCACATCGAACCCGATTGATCATGTTCTTTCCGGGCCGGAGGATTTGGCGCATCGCATCTCGATCCCCCATGCGGTGCGGTCAATCAGCGCCAACGCGGCCACGCTCAAGGCCTATGCGTTCACCAGCGCCCTGATCCGTATCCGCGAAGAGGCCGGACTGTATTTCACCCAGGAAAATTCGATCACCATTCGCGAGGAAACCCTGTTCGATACCTCGATTTCGCTGCCCGCAAACCTGACCGAGGGCATCTATCTGGCGCGCATCCTGCTGACCCGCGACCGTCAGGTGGTCGATGAATACAAGACGGTGATCTATGTTTCCAAGGTCGGGCTGGAACGGTGGATTTTCAACCTCGCCCATGAGCAGCCGCTGATTTATGGGGTTCTGTCGCTGTTCATCGCCATTGTCGCCGGGTGGGGGGCCTCGGCCGTCTTCCGCTATGGCCGGTTCTAGCAGGCCCCCGCAGCGCGGGCAGGGGGCGGCGGTGCCATGGTGTTGCGGCGGCGGGGCCGGGCCGAACTCCTGTCGATGAAATCAAGCACAAGAGGGCGGATGTTGTTGCGCCAGCTTCGGCCCGCAAAGATGCCGTAATGGCCCGCGTCCGGCTCCACATGGCTGGCCTTCATGTCGTCGGACAGCCCGGTCAGCAACCCCAGCGCCGCCGCGCACTGGCCCGGCGCGCTGATGTCGTCTTTCGCGCCTTCGACGGTCTTGATGGCAACATCGGTGATCGCCCCTATGTCGATGCGCCTGCCACCGACGACAAAATCATTGCAGGCAATTTCCCGGTTCTTGAAAATCCGTTCAACCGTGGACAGGTAGAACTCTGCCGGCATGTCCATGACCGCCAGATATTCGTCGTAAAAGCGGTTATGGGCGTCATGGTCCCCGGCCTCGCCCTTTGCCACGCGCATGATCTGTTCGGCAAAGGCTGTGGCATGGCGGTCGGCGTTCATCGACATGAATGACGCCAGTTGTGCCAGCCCCGGATAAACCATCCGCCCCGCGCCCGCGTATTTGAAGCCGACCCGCTGGATGACGGTTTGCTCTAGCTGGCCCATGGTCACCCGACGGCCAAAATCGGTGACATCGGTGGGGGCGGCGTCCGGATCGACCGGGCCACCGATCAGGGTCAGGCTGCGCGGCTGCGCGGCGGGGTCTTCCCCGGCCAGATACGCGGTTGCCGCCAGCGCCAGCGGCCCCGGCTGGCAGACCGCAATCACATGTATGTCGGGGCCGAGGCACCGCAGGAAATCAACCAGATAAAGGGTATAATCCTCAATATCGAATGTGCCCTGAGAGACGGGAATGTCGCGGGCGTTGTGCCAGTCGGTGATCCAGACCTCGCAATCGGGCAGCAGGCTGGCAACGGTCGAGCGCATCAGCGTCGCATAATGGCCCGACATCGGCGCGACCAGCAGCAGGCGGCGTTTCCGGTCGGGCCGCCCCTGCACCCTGAAACGGATCAGATCACCGAAGGGGCGGCGAAGCTCCGGCTCTGTGGTCACGATGTGGTCGCGCCCGTCATCGCTGACCACCGAATGAATATTCCAGTCGGGCCGCGCCGCCATCCGGGCAAAGCTGCGTTCCGTCACCTCTCCCCAGGCCGCCAGGATGCGAAAGAACGGATGCGGGATCAGCCCGGTCCACGGGTATGACCCCATCGCCAGCGCGGTCGCGCCCAGCCACTGGCTGGTGTTGCGCGATGTTTCCATCAGGTCATATGTGGCCATGTATCGCATGTCCTGCCCTCTTGTTCCGGCTTGCGAAAGGATTCATCGCTTTGCCTGTAAGGCCGGTTGCGATATAGATGCTGCAAGTGCAGCCTAAACTAGGCGGGAATGTTCACGATGACAAGCGGCCAGAAAGACGGGGGCAAAAACGGCGGTGCGCCTGCGCCCTCGGGCGAGCTCAGCGCAAACCTGCAAAGGGTGGAGCAACTCTCGCAACGCCTGATTGCCGCGCTGTCCCGCCGCAAACCCCACAACCCGGCGCTTGAGGGGCCGGGGCAGGATCTCTATCTGAAGACCGGGGCGGCGATGTGGGCGCAGATGCTGTCCGATCCGGCCCGGATTTACGAACAGCAAATCGGCTATTGGACCAGAACAGTCGCCCAATTCGTCGAGGCTCAGCAGGCGCTGACGCAGGATGGCTTCCGGGCACCGGAAGAGGATGCGCCCGAGGACCGCCGCTTTGCAAACCCGCTGTGGAAGACAAACCCCTATTTCCACTATGTCAGGCGTCAGTATGAAACCAATGCCGAGGCCCTGCGGCAGGCGGTTTCCGGCATTGAGGGGCTGGAAGAGACCGACCGGCGGCGGCTGACCCATTTCACCCGCCAGATCATTGACCTCATGTCGCCGACGAATTTTCTTGGCACCAACCCGGATGCACTGGAGCGCGCCGCTGAAACCGGGGGCGAATCGCTGATACGGGGGCTTGAAAATCTGGTCCGCGACATTGAGGCGAATGACGGTGATCTGCTAGTTTCGCTGGCGGACAGGCAGGCGTTCAAGGTGGGCGATAACATCGCCTCGACAGAGGGGCATGTGGTGTTCCGCAACCGGATGCTGGAGCTTATCCGCTATGCGCCGCGCACCGAAACGGTTCACCGGGTGCCGCTGATCATCTTTCCCCCCTGGATCAACAAGTTCTACATTCTCGACCTCAGACCGGAAAGTTCGCTGGTGCGCTGGATCGTCGAACAGGGCTATACGCTGTTTGTCGTCAGTTGGGTGAACCCGGATGAAACCTATGCCGATGCCGGGTTGGAAACCTATGTCGAAGAGGGGTATCTGGCGGCACTTGATGAGGTGAAGCGCCAGACCGGAGAGGCGCAGGTCAACGCCGTCGGCTATTGCATTGCAGGCACGGTTCTGGCGCTGACGCTGGCGCTGCTCAGGCGGCGCGGCGACAAATCGGTCAGAAGCGCCACCTTCCTGACCACGCTGACCGATTTCCGGGATCAGGGGGAGTTCACGGTCTTTCTTCAGAATGACTTCGTTGACGGGATCGAGGCGCAGGTGCAGGCAGACGGGATTCTGAAAGCCTATTTCATGTCGCGCACCTTTTCCTTTCTGCGGGCGAATGATCTGGTCTATGCGCCCGCGATCCGGCGCTACATGCTGGGAGAGACGCCCCCGGCCTTTGATCTGCTCTACTGGAACGGTGACGGCACGAACCTGCCGGGCCGCATGGCCATCGACTATCTGCGCGGCCTGTGTCAGCAGAACCGGTTCGCGCGCGAGGGGCTGACGATTCTGGGTGAACGGCTGAGCCTGCGCGATGTTACGGTTCCGGTTTGCGCCGTTGCCTGCGAAACCGATCACATCGCCCCGTGGATGGCCAGCTTTGACGGCATCAGGCAGTTCGGCGCGCGCTCGAAAACCTTCATCCTGTCGCAATCAGGCCATATCGCCGGTATCATCAACCCGCCGTCGAAGGGCAAATACGGGCATTACACGTCTGACGCCCCGGTCAGGGACGCCGGGGACTGGCGTGCGGGTGCCGCCTTTCACGGCGGGTCGTGGTGGCCGCGCTGGGGGGCGTGGCTGTCGCGGCGATCCGGCAGGCGGATTCCGGCGTGCGACCCCGGCGATTATGCCCCCCCGTCCCTGTGCCCCGCGCCGGGAACCTATGTGCATTCCGGCCCCAAGCAGTGACGACAGGGGAAAAAATCACATCAAAAGCGCGAAAGGGGCTTGCAATGCTGCAATGCAGCATATAAGTATGCTGCACACGCGAAATTCCGTGGGATCACACCTTCCCCCACCCCCACGGATCAGGAGATACAAGATGGCCAAGGCACAACAAGACTTCGCGAAAGTCATGCAGGACATGCTGGGCGCGTTCCCGGTAGACACCAAAGCCGTTCACGACGCCTTCAGATCGCAGGCGTTGCTGGGCGAAAAGATGTCCAGGGTCGCCCTGGACGCCGCCGAGAAATCCGCCGAGATTTCTTCCAAATGGACCAAAGACACGATCACCAGACTGGGCAATGTGTCCACCGTCAAGGACGAACCGGCTGAATACGGCAAGTCGGTAACCGAGTTCGCCTCGGCCTCTGCCGAGATGGCCGCCGAGAATCTGGCCGCCTTTGCCGAGATCGCCCGCAAGGTGCAGATGGAAACGGTCGAGCTGGTTCTGGCCGCTGGTAAGGAAATCGGCGACGACGCGACCGCGACCTTCAGGAAAGCCAGCAACGACGCCGCCAAAACCGTGAAAGCGGCTGCCAAGTAAACCGGCGGCAGGGATTGCGGCGCACTTCCTCCCCCCGCGCGCCGCATGTTTTGGCGGGCCCTTGTGGCCCGCCATTTTTCTTTTCTTGCATTTATAAACCGCTGTCCTAATCTCTGTCGCACCGCATGGGGGGATGGGTTTTGGCCGATACCGACAGACCGCTCTTGATCAAACGCTACGCCAGTCGCAGGTTGTATAACACCGAAAGCAGCGATTATGTGACGCTGGAGGACATCGCGGGCTTTATTCGCGCGGGCCGTGATGTGAAAATCGTTGACCTGAAAACCGGGGATGACCTGACCCGGCAATATCTGCTTCAGATCATTGCCGAGCACGAAAGTCGTGGCGAGAACGTGTTGCCGGTCAATGTGCTGACGGACCTCGTGCGCAGTTATACGTCGCAGGCGCAAAGCGTGGTGCCGGAGTTTCTGGCCATGTCGTTCGAGGTCTTGCGCGATGGTCAGAGCCGGATGATCGAGAACCTGGGCGCGATGACCCCGATGGTGAACATGCCGGGGTTCGAGGCAATGAAGGCGCAGCAAGAGGCGTTTATGAAGGCGATGACCGGGGCCTGGCTGACGCCGCCGCCGGAAACCCGCGCACCTGCCACCCCGCCGCCGCCCTCGGGCAATGGGGAGGCAAGCGGGGAATTGCAGGAAATTCGCGAACAACTGGCCGAACTGCAATCCAAGCTGTCAAAGCTCAGCGAATAATCCGCAGGCGCAGCTTCAGCCTTTGCCGCCGGTCTTGCGGCAGATGGCGGTTGAGCCGCCTGTTCACGACGGCGCAGACCCCGATCACCGCCAGCGTCAGCAGAATGAAGTAACCGGCCAGAATCGGGTAGGGCACGAAGGGGTTGAAGGTCTTGTCGGCAAAGTAATTGGCGTAATAGAGCGCATCGCCCTTTTGCTGCCAGGCGGGAAAGCCCGAAAAGAACACCAGCGTCGTGGCGTGGAACAGGAATATCGCCTCGTTGGTATAGGCGGGCCAGGCAAGCCGCAGCATCGTCGGCCAGATGACGCGCCGGAACCGCGGCCAGCCCGTCAGCCCGTAGGCGTCGGCGGCCTCGATGTCGCCCCTGGGAACGGACTGAAGCGCGCCGTGAAAGATTTCCGCGCTATAGGCGGCGGTGTTGAGGAAAAGCACGACCAACGCCCCCAGCCAGGCGCTGGTGAACCAGTCGAACGCGCCCCTGAACGACACCCCCGCGATCTCTGTATTGTTCAGCGTGATGAAGAAGAAATAGGCCAGAAAGAACTGGATGAACAGCGGCGAGCCGCGAAAGACGAAGACAAACCATTCTGCCGGTTTGCGCAGCCAAGGGGCCGGGCTGGCCTTACCAAGCGCCACCCCTGTCGCCAGAAAAAACCCGAAACACAGCGCCAGCGCCCCGAAATAGACATTCCAGATCAGGCCCGATCCGATCAGGGTGAACTGATGGCACAGGGTGAAATCATCCCGTGGCAACAGGCGTTCGCCATAGCCGACAGAGCGCAGGGCATAGTCCTGTATGGTCTGCCAGCAGCTCATCAGGCGGCCCTTTCCCGCGTATCCGCCCCGACGGTGGCCTGCCCGTGGGTCAGGCGCGCCATCAGCCGGTCGAGAATGATCTCGCTCACTCTGGTCAGCAGCAGATAGAAGACCAGAAGCGCAAGGAAATACCACATCCGCCAATCGCCATGGGGATAGTCGCTGAATCTGGCGGTCTTGGAGCCTCCCAATTCGCGCGCCCAGTAAACGATGTCCTCGACCCCCAACAGGAACAAAAGCGGCGTCGATTTCACAAGCAGCATCCACAGGTTTGACAGGCCGGGCAGGGCATAGACCCACATCTGGGGGACGGTGACCCGCCGGAATACCTGCCGCCGCGACATGCCGTAGGCTTCTGCCGTTTCCGTCTGCGCGCGGGGGACCGCCCGCATCGCCCCGGACAGCACATTGGCGGCAAAGGCCCCGAAGACAATCGCAAAGGTCAGAACCGCAAGGGCAAAGCCGTATATCTCGTGCATCCATTGCGGCGCGGTCGAAAGCGGCAGTTTGGCGGCGGCACAGACCACGAAATCATTGCCCTGCCGGACGGCCTCTGTCCAGTCGGGGCATTTGACCTTGTGCCGGACCCACTCGAAGGCCTGATCAAGTGCAATGACGAAGAACAGGAAAAAGGCGATGTCGGGTACGCCGCGCACGATTGAGGTATAGGCCAGCCCCAGCCAGCGCAACGGCGGGATGCGCGACCGCGCCGCCACCGCGCCCCCGAAACCGAACAACAGCGCTGTCGGGGCGGTGACCAGCAAAAGCGCCATCACGGTCAGGAACGACAGATAAAAGGCCATGTGCTTGCCTGTGGTCAGGTAGCACGACAGCCAGGTCAGGCCGGACAGCGTATCAGGATCGGCGCAATAAGGCAGCATTCAGTGTTCGCGTGGCGCAGGACAACGGGCAGGCGCGGGCGGTCCTTTGCCCGCACCACCGCGCTGCCCGCGCCTCTTGCGTCTTGTCCGCTCAGTAGGGACCGGTGCGGCCTTCAAACCATTTTTCGATCAGGGCGTTCAGGCTGCCGTCCGCCTTCATCGCGGTGATGGCGGCGTCGAATTTGGCCCGCAGTTCGGTATCGCTCTCGCGAAGGCCCATGCCGATGCCACCCCCGATGGCAACATCTTCGCCAACCAGCATCAGGCCGTCATCCTCGGCGGCGAACGGCTCAAGAAACGCTTTGTCGGCCAGCACCGCGTCGGCCTCGCCATTGCGCACGGCGGCGATGGTTTCATCCGGCGTGGCAAATTCGACCAGCGTCGCGCCGCTGGCGGCGACATGACCGGCCTGGATGGTGCCGACCTGCGCCGCGATGACGCCACCGGTCAGATCGGCGCTGTCGGACGCCGCCAGATAAGCGGACGGATCGGGCGGAAAATATTCCTGGGTGAAGTCGATGACCTCATCACGCTCGGGCGTGATCGACATGCCCGCGATGATGGTGTCATAGTTGCCGGACACCAGGTTGGGGATGATCGAATCCCAGTCATTGGTGACCCATTCGCAGGTCAGCCCGGCGCGTTCGCACAGCGCGTCGCCCACGTCGCGCTCAAAGCCGTCAACCTCGCCCGCGTCGTTGAGGAAGTTATAGGGGGGATAGGCGCCCTCGGTTCCCATGCGAACGGTTTGCGCCAGGGCCGGGCCAGAGGTCAGGGCCAGAAGCGCGGCAATCGCGATTGGTGTTTTCATGCTGGTTTCTCCTTGTTGGGGTTGGGTTTGGGGTTATGCCGCCGCGGCGGCGCTCAGAAACTGCTGTAAGCGGCGGGTCTTCGGGGCGTCGAGAAGCTCGGAAGGCGGGCCTTCCTCTTCAATCCGGCCCTGATGAAGGAAAACGACATGGCCGGAAACGTCCGCCGCCATCCGCATGTCATGGGTGACGATCAGCATGGTCCGGCCTTCGCCCGCCAGCGCCCTGATCACCCGGACGACCTCTTGCTCCAGTTCGGGGTCAAGGGCCGAGGTGGGTTCGTCGAACAACAGTGCCCTCGGTTCCATGCACAGCGCCCGGGCAATCGCCGCGCGCTGCTGCTGGCCGCCGGACAACTGCGCCGGGTAAGCGTCGCATTTGTCGCCGATGCCGACCTTGGTCAGGTATGCGCGCGCGCTTGCCTCGGCCTCTTCCCGGTCGCGCTTCAGAACGGTGACGGGGGCTTCGGTTACGTTTTGCAGGACGGTCATGTGGGACCAGAGGTTGAATTGCTGAAAGACCATCGACAGGTTGGTGCGGATGCGGATCAGTTGCGCCCGATCAACGGGGTGGCGGCGCGCGCCCTCACCCCGCCACTCTACCGGTTCGCCCTCGAACAGAACCTCGCCCCGCTGGCTGTTCTCAAGCAGGTTGCAGCATCTGAGCAGGGTTGATTTGCCCGATCCCGATGAGCCGATCAGCGTCACCACGTTGCCTTTGCGGGCACTGAGGCTGACACCGCGGAGCACCTCAAGCCTGCCATAGGCCTTGTGCAGGTCGCGAATTTCGATGACGGGCGGGGCGGGGTCTGTCACGGGTGGCAGCCATGGTTTCGGGTGTCAGAGGGCAGTAGTCCCCAAAACATGGATAATTGCAATGGATAATCTGGGCCGGTGTGGGGGAAACCGGCTGTCAGTCATGCGCTGCCTTCCACGCCTTGATGAAATCCGAATGCAGAACTATCGTGTCGCCTTCTCTTTCATACCACCCGCCTTTATCCGGCTTAGGCACAGGGCCGTTACCTTCGCCATGAATCGCTGTGGTCACATTTGCCAAGATCCCCCCAAAGCCGTTTTCAACGCCTTTTTCCTTGAAGGGTTCTTTATCCTGCCACTTCTGCTCCATCCACTTTATGGCCTTATTCCGGTCTACACGTGCATTATTCTTGGACACAGGCGCATTGTCGACCATATAGTTAAGCGTGTCTTCAATGTAGCCATGGTATTTCAGACCCGGCCGCTCACGAATATAGCAGTGAATCGTGCCAAAACATTCATCCAGATTGATCAACATATTATCCTCTTTCTTGTTAAGCGATATGCGATGTGCGTAACTGTATATACCGATTTCGGATTCGCCGCAACTATATCCCGGCAATCAATCCTGCGGTTGCGGCGCATCCGAGCCGGGCGGCGTCGGGACGGCAAGATAGGCTGCCTCGGGCACCCGCACAACCCCACAGAGTGCAAGCGTCTCGCGATCCGCCGCCGACAGGTCACCGATGGCACCAGAGACCGCCCCGAACAGAGCGCCCGCATCCCGGTCAGGCGCACAGATATAGGGCAGTGCCGGGGTTGGCGCGGTCTCTGCCACCGGTTTCAGGCCAGCCGTCCACTCATGGTCGCGGCGCAGGAACTGCCAGCTCAGCGCATCAAGGGCGGCAAGGTCGGCCCGGCCTTGCAGAACCGCCCGCGCAGACCCTGCGTGCCCCCCGGTGCAGACAAGCGGCCCGAACGAAAGGCCAATCCGGCCCGCGTGATGGCGCGGCGCGGCCCAGCCCGATTGCGACAGCGCGTCATTATAGGCAAAGCGCGCCCGGTCGAAATCGGCAAGGCAGGTGCGGGGGTCATCGGCGCGGGCGACGAAAACGCTTCGGTAGTATCCCGGCGGGCACCCGTCGAGACCATGGTCAGGCGTGCCGATCAGCGCCACCTTTCCCGCCAGATGCGCCCGGAACGGATAGCCGCATGTCTGCGACAGCAACAGGTCGGACCGCCGCCAGCCCTGATCCGGCGCAATGTCGCGGTTCAGGCGTCGGGGGCCGTATCCCAGCCGCGCCCGAATTGCCGCCCACAGCCTGTCATTCGCCGCCCGGTTTGACGGCGCATCATACATGCCAAGCTGGGCAATCATCCCTGCGCTTTCTGAACCCGCTGGCGGGCGCGGGCGCTGT
>JPPB01000239.1 GCA_001483205.1 alpha proteobacterium 3107 | reverse complement strand
TTTGCCGGTGGGGGCGATGCTGCCGTGGAAGCGGGCGCGGGCGGGCCGGGTGCTTCATACGCTGCGCTATGCGCTCGGTCTGGCGCTGGCGCTGGCGCTGCTGATCTGGGCGATGTCCGCCAATCGCAGCGCGCTGGCCCCTGTCGGGGTTTTCCTCGGCGTGTGGCTGCTGCTGGGGGCGGCGGCTGATCTGTGGCAGAGGACCGGGCGCGGGGGGATAGCGTCGCGCGTCCGCCGCATGGCCCGGTTGCCGAGGGCAGACTGGGGCAAGGCCGTGGCCCATGGCGGGCTGGGGATCGTGATCACCGGCATTGCCGGGCTGCTGGCCTGGGAAGTCGAAGACATTCGCGTCGCCCGTCCGGGAGAGACATTCACCGTTGCCGGTTATGAGATTGCGCTTGAGGGCGTGTCAGAGGTCGAGGGGCCGAATTACCTGAGCGCGATGGCCGAAATGACAGTGGCGCGGGGGGGGCGCGAAATCACCCGCCTGTTCCCGGAAAGGCGCGTCTATCCGGTGGCGGGGATGCCGACGACCGAGGCCGCGATTGACAATGGCGCGCTGCGCGACATCTATCTGGTGATCGGCGAGCGGCAGCCGGGGGGCGGCTGGACGGTGCGCGCCCATGTCAAGCCGCTTGCCAACTGGATTTGGGGGGGGGCGATCCTGATGGCGGCGGGGGGGCTGCTGAGCCTGTCGGACCGGCGCTATCGGGTGGCGGCAGGGGCGCGGCGGCGTGCGGGCAACCGTGCGGCGGCGGATGCGGGCAGCGTGGCGGAGTAGGACCGGACAATGCAAAGACCTCTGCATGATAGCGCATCGGCGGCCAATCCATCTGCCCGGCGGAACGCCGGGCCGCGCCGTCCCGCCCCCCACCGGGGCGGCGCGATTCCGCCCCCCCGGACGGGCCGGACGCGGCCCTTACGGAACGGAGTCTGCCACCCTCGCACCTATGCCTTTGCCCTTATCCTGCTCCTCTTATGCTCCCCCCCCGCCATGGCGGTGGAACCCGACGAAATGCTTGCCGACCCGACACTCGAGGCCCGCGCGCAGGCGCTTGACGAGGACATCCGCTGCGTCCGCTGCCGGTCAGAAAACATCGCCTCCTCAAACGCGGACTGGGCACGGGACGCCCGGCTGATCGTGCGAGAGATGATCTCAGACGGCGCAAGCGACGCCGAAATACTGGACTTCTTCGTCGAACGCTATGGCGAGCGGGTGCTGATGCGCCCGCGCAGCGACGGGGCCAATGTGGTGTTATGGGCGGCGGGGCCGGTGATGCTGGTGCTCTCGGCCCTGATCGCCGCGGCCTATCTGCGCGCACGGGCACGGACCAACAGGCGCGCCCCCGCCCCGCTTTCAAAGGCCGAGCAAGCCCGGCTGAACGATATTCTGAACCGCTGACGCCGGGTTTTGCTTTCGCCCGCCGGGGCGATGGGTATGGTGCGGCACCACATAAAGGCCGGAGAGAGCCATGGAATATCAGACGATTCGGTTGAGCATCCGCGAGGATATTGCGCTTCTGACCCTGAACCGGCCCGAGGCGAAAAACGCGCTCAACACCCAGATGCGGGCAGAGATTGCCCATGCCGTCCGGCAGGCGGGGCAGGGCGCGCGGGTGCTGGTGATCACCGGTGCGGGGGATGCGTTCTGTTCGGGGCAGGATCTGGGCCACGGGCGCAACGCGGCGCATATGGACCTGGAGCGCACCCTGCGCGATGAATACAAGCCGATGCTGATGGCGCTGGTCGAATGCCCGGTCCCGACCATTGCCGCGGTGAATGGCGCGGCGGCGGGGGCCGGGGTCAGCCTGGCGCTGGCCGCGGATGTGGCGATTGCCGCCGAATCAGCGGTTTTCCTGCAACCGTTCGTTCGGATCGGGCTGATCCCCGGCGCGGGCGGCACCTATTGGCCACCCCGCCAGATGGGGCTGGCGCGGGCGATGGGCGCGGCGCTGTTTGCAGAGCCGATCCCGGCGCGGCAGGCCAGCGACTGGGGGCTGATCTGGGAAACGGTGCCCGATGCGGCATTTGCCGGGCACTGGCAGAGCCGCGCAAAGACGCTGGCCGAGGGGCCGACGGTGGCCTACGGGCATCTGAGGCAGGCGATGCGCGCGGGGTTTGACAATTCGCTGGAGGCGCATCTGGCGCTTGAGGCAAAACTTCAGGGGGCCTGCGGCCAGACCCGTGACTTTCAGGAGGGCGTGCTGGCGTTTCTGGAGAAACGCCCGGCGCAGTTTGAAGGGCGCTGATGGCCGGGGGGCACGCGCCGCTCATCTCATTGAGGGGTGAGGCCCGTCCCTGAAACGGTCCGGGGGAGCGTTTCAGGGCCGAACGGGCGGAGCCCCAAGGCGCTGCACAGGCAGTTCCG
>JPPB01000238.1 GCA_001483205.1 alpha proteobacterium 3107 | reverse complement strand
CCCGGCAGGCGCTTATAGACGCCTCAACCTTTTGCAGCGTATGGGCTTTATGGCAAGATCATCGCCAATGTAGACTTTCAAGAAAAGCGCCCGCCCAGGCAGGCGACTGCCCGGCTGAGCTATTATGCAGAGGTCTTTCCCGCATTGCGCGGGCGGCCCCTCGGGTCTATAGGGTCAGGCACTAACAGGCCGGAAACATTTCAGAGGGTGGGCACATGTCCGATGCAGAGCTTGAGGCGGCCATCAACGCCGCATGGGAACGGCGCGAGACGATCTCGCCATCGACAACGGGCGCGGCCCGCGATGCGGTCGAAGACACGCTGGGGGCGCTCGATTCGGGGCGGCTCAGGGTTGCTGAGAAGCGCGACACCGGCGACTGGCATGTGAACCAATGGGCCAAGAAGGCGGTCCTGCTCGGCTTTCGCCTGAAGGATATGGCGGTGCAGGCGGGCGGCCCGCAGGGGGGCGGTTGGTGGGACAAGGTGGACTCGAAATTCGCCGGTTGGGGCGATGAACAGTGGCGCGCCGCCGGGTTTCGCGCGGTGCCCAACTGTGTTGTCCGCCGGTCGGCCTATATTGCGCCGGGCGTGGTGCTGATGCCGTCTTTTGTCAATCTGGGGGCCTATGTGGACAGCGGCACGATGGTGGACACCTGGGCGACCGTCGGCTCCTGCGCGCAGATCGGCAGGAATGTGCATCTCTCGGGCGGCGTCGGCATCGGCGGTGTGCTGGAGCCGATGCAGGCCGGTCCGACGATCATCGAGGACAACTGTTTCATCGGTGCGCGCTCAGAGGTGGTCGAGGGTTGTATCGTGCGGGAGGGGGCGGTGCTCGGCATGGGGGTGTTTATTGGCCGATCCACGAAGATCGTTGATCGGGCGACCGGCGAGGTGATGTATGGCGAGGTGCCGCCGTGGTCGGTGGTGGTGGCCGGGTCGATGCCGTCTGCGAACGGTGTGCATCTGTATTGCGCGGTTATCGTGAAGCGGGTGGATGAGAAGACCCGCGCCAAGACCGCGATCAATGAGCTGTTGCGGGATTGAGCCGGGGCGGGGCAGAACGGGCTACGGGCAAGGCCGTGATCTGTTTGTAAAGGCCTCTGCATTATGGCCGGGCAACTGCCTGCCTAGGCGGACGGTTTGGTCACCTATACGCAAATATGCAGAGGTCTTTCGCAAGACGACAACATTGGTCACCAGCCTGCGGCTCAGCAGCGTGTTTGCGTCGTTGGTTAATATCGGCTGTAGGCGACAAACCTGCCGTTACTCGACATTCCGTGCTATAGTTGCTTCAAACAGATTTTGCGAGGCTGCAGCGATGACACCACCACTCGGGCGATTGGTGATCTACACCAAGAAGATTAATCAACTGGCCGAGTTTTACGCCAAGCACTTCGGCTTTTCGGTGTTGCGGGTTGAGGATGACAGGATTGTCGAACTAAAGCCGCAAGTTCCTGGTATAGCGTTGCTTTTACATCCCGCGTCGGCAAAGCAGAAAGAAGGGCAGGCTCTGGTAAAGCTCGTGTTCGATGTTGAAGACGTTCCCGCTTTTTGCAATGATGCTAAGAAAAAGGGGCTCAGGTTTGGCAAGATTCATCAAGCCCGTGGGTATGCCTTTGCCAATGCCAAAGACCCTTCGGGCAATCCAATTCAAGTGTCGAGCCGAGCTTTCGCAGAGTGATTGTCAAGCTCGAAGTTGACAAGCACCCACTTAAGAAGCCCCCCGTCGCACCGCCTTTCGCGCCCGCTCACTGGCTGACTTGAGCTGTCCGCAGGCGGCCATAATGTCCTCCCCCCTCGGCGTCCGCACCGGGCTGGCATATCCGGCCTTGTGGATAATGTCCGCGAACCTGCGGATGCGCGCGTCACCGGACCGCTTATAGGGCGCGCCGGGCCACTCATTGAACGGGATCAGGTTGACCTTGGCCGGAATCCCCCGGATATGCTCAATCAGCCGATAAGCGTCTTCATCGCTGTCATTCACCCCATCCAGCATCACATATTCAAAGGTGATGCGCTCTGAGTTTGACAGTTTCGGATAGGCGCGCAGGGCGTCGAGCAACGTGGCAATCGGCCAGCGCCGGTTGATCGGCACCAGCCTGTCCCGGACCTCATCGGTGGTGGCGTGAAAGGACACCGCCAGCAGACAGCCGATTTCCCCCGCAGTGCGGGCGATCTGCGGCACGACACCGGAAGTCGAGAGTGTGATCCTGCGGCGCGACAGGCTGATGCCCTCGCCATCCATCGCGATTTTCATCGCATCGCGGACATTCCCGAAATTATAGAGCGGTTCCCCCATCCCCATCAGCACGATATTGCTGAGCAACCGGGTTTCGTCCTTCGGGTGTCGCCCCGGTGCGGGCCACTCGCCCAGATCGTCCCGCGCGACCATGATCTGGCCGACGATTTCTGCCGCCGTCAGGTTACGCACCAGCTTTTGCGTGCCGGTATGACAAAAGGGGCAGGTGAGCGTGCAACCGACCTGAGACGAAACACAGAGCGTCCCGCGCCCGTCTTCGGGGATATAGACGGCCTCGACCTCATGCCCGCCATCAATCCGCACCAGGTATTTGCGGGTGCCGTCGCTGCTGACCTGCCTGCGCGCCACCTCGGGCACGGCGATGACGAAACGCGCCGACAACAGCGCGCGGTAGTCCTTTGCCAGACTGGTCATGGCGGCGAAATCGCGCACGCCTTTCTGATAGATCCACTGCCAGACCTGGCTGGTGCGCATATTGGCCTGTCGTTCCGGGGTGCCCGCCTCCAGCAGGGCGGCGCGCAGGCCGTCCCGCGTCAGGCCGACGAGGTTGACCCGGCCATCCCCGGCCTTGGGCGGTGCCTTGCGGGGGATGGTCAGAACATCCTGGGTAATCGGGGCAGTGGCGGCGGTCATGGGCGTTTTCCGGGAAAGTCCGGGCCGGGTCATACACCAAAGGCGCGGCGATGAGAACCACCCGCGCGCCCCTGAAGGCGTTATTTGTGCTGTGTCAGCATCCTGCCGGGGTGCTGCTGCATGGATGTAAGCGCTTTCACCGAACTTGTCTGCCCCCTGAAAACCCGCGCCGCCTGATGATCTCACCGGCGCATCGTCGCAATCAGCTCTGCCACCCTGATACCGAACTTGCGCATCTCGGACCGGTTCAAAATCACACCGCTCTCGGTCAGATACATCCAGTCGGTGGCCCTCAGCGTATGGCCGCCCGCCCCGTCCGGCAGAGTGATCCGATAGCTCAGCATCACCGTTGATCCGGACACCACGCCCTTTGCCTCGCCGACAATATCATCAGCGGTGGCGGTGAAGGTGTTATCAGGCCCGAGGGTCAGATACCATTTGCGCTGTTGGGTCCGGCCATTGTCATAGGTGAAATTCTCTGTCAGCGTCCCGCTGTCGCCCTGCCATTCCCCATACATCTCGGCAACAAAGCGGCTGTTGACGCGCCCGGTCGGGCCATAGATCAGCCCCTCGGATACAATCCGCCCGGACAGATGTTCCTTCAGGACAAACGCCGGGCCGGTGTCTGCATAATCCTGCGGCAACTGCGCCCTGAAACTCAGCAACATGTTGCGGGCAACGATCAGGGCCAGCACGACAAACAAAAGAACGGCAAGGAGTTTCATGGCTGTGGTTCCTCTTTTGGCAGGGTCAGGGTAAAGCCGAGGGCGAAAAGTTTCAGGATACAGGGCATGACCGCATAGGCGGTGATCAGGGCGCCTCTGGCGGCAGGTGTCAGGGGCGCGCCGGGGATGAAACCGGCGACCTCCAGCAGGGGCAGAGCGGTGGCGGCGGACAGGGCAAGGGCAAGTTTTCCCGCCAGGCTCCAGAACCCGAAGGCAAAGGACGCATTCAGCCCGGCACCGATCAGCGCCCTTGAAAACATCAGCGGCAGGATCAGGATGTCCGCCCCGGTCGCAAAACCCGAACCGATGCAGATCAGCAGAAACCCTGTGGCGTCCTGCGGCGCGACAAAGGCGGCCCCGGCAAAGGTGACAACGGCAAGGCTCATGGCGACAATCAGGGTCTGCCGGTTGCCGAGCCGTTTGCTGACCAAAGCCCAGAACGGCACACCAAGGCCCGCAGACAGAAAGAAAACCAGCAGAAACAGCCCCGCCTGTCCGCTCAGCCCCAGATGGTCCTCTGCAAAGAACAGAAACAGCGTCGAGGTCAGTGCAACCGGCAGCGCATTCAGAAGCGCCAGACACAGCAGGCGCAGCGCGCCGCTTGAGGACAGGCGGGGCAGCGAAAGCCCGATGCCGGGCGCGGGAATGCGCCGCCAGACCGGGTGGCTGAACCATGTGGCGGCAAGCGCAATCCCGGCCAGCAGCAGGCCGAAGGCGGGATAGGCCTGATCCCCTGCCCCGGCCAGAAGCAGGACCGACGGCGTGGCGGCGGCGATGATCACCCCTGTCAACTGTCCGGCTTCGCGCCAGGTGGCAAGGGTCAGAAGCTCCCCCGGCTCCGCGTTGCGGGCCAGAACCTCACTGCGGCCATAGATCAGGATTGCGCCCAGGCTGTAGCAGGTGAAAATCAACACCAGCAGGGCGATCATCGGCCACACCCCCCCCGGCCCCAGTGAAAACAGCAACGGGAACCCGACGGCCAGCCCGACAGAGGCGATAACGGCCAGCACCGGTTGCGCCCCCGGCCAGCGATCCGTGAGCCACCCCAGCAGAGGGTCTTGAGCAAAATCCATAACCCGCAGCAACAGCAGCACCCCGCCAAGCGCGCCAAGGCTGATCTCTAACTGCACGGCGGCAAAACGCGGCAGGTGGATATAGAGCGGGATACTGGCGGTGGCCAGCATCAGTGCATACAGGCTGATCCGGGGATAGTGCATCATTCGCCCCGCAAAAGTCGGGTGAACCGGGCGGAACGGCTGTCGTCCCCCAGAAATACCGACATGAAGCCGACCCTGATGCCGGTATGGGACAATGTGCAGACCGGGGTTCCGTTGAACAGGAAAGCGATCCGGTCGGCCCCTTGGGTGACGGCAAGAAACCGGTCCCCCTTGCGCACATCGCGAAAGCAGTCCGCCAGTGCGGGGCGGGGCGGGGCGATATGGCCGATGCGCTGCATTTCCGCAAGGGTGCTGTCGATCAGGGCCTTTTGGCTGATATTGCGCCGATAGGTCAGCTCCAGGCCGAAATCTGCCTGCCAGTCGAGCGCCGCCCCTTCGGGGGTAAACAGCCGGGCGTCATAGACGGCAAACCCGAAATGGCCAAAGGTCGCCTGCCCCCGCAGCATCATGCCCTCGGGCGCGGCATGGGCGATCAGATACCCCGCGCATATAAGCGGCAGTGCAAGCAGGTTACGCGGCATGGGCCATCTCGATCTGGGTGACATTGATATGGCCGACCGCAAAAGAGGCCGCGCAAATCTCCAGATAAAACTGCCAGTTGCGGAAAAAGCTCTCGTCAAAGCCCTGTTCGTGGATTTTCGCCTTGCGCGCCTTCAGCCGGGCGGCCCACAGGCGGCAGGTTCTGGCGTAATCCTGACCAAAGGCGAAACTGTCATGCACGCAAAGACCTGCGGCGCGGGCCTGCTGACCGATCACCCGGTTGCTCAGCAACATGCCCCCCGGAAAGACATGTTGCCGGATATAGTCCGAAGACCTGCGGTAGGTTTCAAAGAAGTCGTCGCGCATGATGATGGCCTGAACCAGAATCCGCCCGCCCTCGGCCAGATTGCGCCTGAGCGCGGCAAAATACTGCGGCCAGTAGCGCGCGCCGACGGCCTCGATCATCTCGATAGAAACGATATTGTCGAATGTCCCGCGCACATCGCGGTAATCGCACAGCCGAATATCGGCGCGTCCGTCAAGGCGGCTGTCGGCCCATGCGTGTTGACCGGGCGAGATGGTGATGCCGGTGACATTGCGCCCCTCATCGGCGGCCTGTTCGGCAAAACCACCCCAGCCGCAACCGATCTCGAGGATCGTATTGCCCCCGGTCAGACAGGACAGGGCGCGGGCGTTCTTGCGGCTCTGACCACGGGAAAGGTCGCCGTCGTCAGGCGCAAACAGTGCCGAAGAATAGGTCATGCCGTCATCCAGCCAGAGCTGATAAAACTCATTGCCCACGTCATAATGGGCGCGGATATTGCGCCTTGCACCTTTTCGCGAATTGGCGCGCAGGAAGGTATCCGCCAGCCGCGCCCTTAGCCCCGCAAGCGGCCCTGCGTGATCATACGCGGCCAGACAGTCACGGTTTTTCATCGCCAGAACCATCAGGGTCTCGACCGAAGGGGTGTCCCATAACCCCTGAACATACGCTTCCCCAAAACCGATCTGCCCGTGGGCGGCGATGGCAGAGACGGCAGACCAGTCCCGGATCGTCATTGCGGCCTCCGGGCCGGACGTGCCGAAATTATACCGCTCGCCCTCCGGGGTGCGCAGGGTCAACCGGCCTTCACGCAGGCGTTCGCAGGTTGACAGAAACTCCGCTTTCAGAGCCTTGTTCGCAAATCGCAAAGTCTGTTCCTTTCGTATAAAGGGGGGCATTCATGGCCCGCACGATGCGCATGGCGCTGGCGATCCCGTCTTCGTGAAATCCGTGGCGGTTCCAGGCCCCGGCGAACCATGTGCGGTTCTGCCCCTGAATGGCGCGGATGGTTTTTTGGGCGGCAAGGGCGGTGCGGTCGAAAACCGGATGGGCAAATTCCGTCATGTCATAAATCCGGTCTTCGCGGATCGGGCGCATCGGGTTGAGGGTGACGAAAAGCGGGTCTCGCTCATCAATACCTTGCAGGCGGTTCATCCAGTAGGTCACGCCGATTGCGCCCTTCTGCGACTGATAGGCCCAGCTTGACCAGCAGGCGCGGCGTTCGGGCATCTGCCCCGGATCACCATGCAGCACCGCAATATTGGGCTGATAGCGGATTGCGGAAAGGGCCTGCCGTTCGGTGCGGGTGGCATTGTCGCCCAGAATGTTCAGGGCCTGATCGGTGTGACAGGCAAGGATGATGTCATCGAAAAGCTGGCCCTGCCCGGCGGCGCTGACGGTCACGCCAAGGTCATGGCGACAGGCCCCCCGCACCGCCGTTCCGGTGTGAATGTGACAGCCCCGCGCCCGCAGTGCGGCCTCCAGCCTCTGCACATATTCGGTGCTGCCCCCCTTGACCGTCCACCATTGATGCCGCCTGCTTCCGGCCAGAAGCGCGTGATTCTGAAAGAACCGCACCAGCGCGCGGGCCGGGAAGGCGTCAATCTCTGCCACCGGCGTTGACCAGATCGCGCCGCACATTGGCAACAGATACCAGTCGCGAAAGGCACGGCTGAGGCCCAGCCGGTCAATCAGGTCGGCAATCGTGATCTCGTCGCTGTCCGCCGCCGCGACCGCCTGTTTGCCGAATCGCAGAATATCCCGGATCATCCGGTAGAATTGCGGGCGCAGCAGGTTACTTTTCTGCGCCACAAGGGCAGAGGGGCTGCCAAGGCCATACTCGACCGCGCCGCCGTCAATACTGGCGCAAAAGCTCATGTTGCTTTTGATCACCGGCACGTCGAGATCGCGGAACAGGCGGGTCAGGTGGGGATAGGTTGCATAGTTAAAGACGATGAACCCGGTATCGACCGGCTGATTGCCATTCCTGCCCGCAAACACCGTCCGGGCATGGCCGCCGAGCCGCCTGTCGGCCTCGAACAGAGTGATGTCATGGCGCGCAGACAGGTGGTAAGCCGCTGAAAGGCCGGAAATTCCGCCCCCGACGATGGCAATCTTTCTGCGGGGGCCAGAGGTCTGATCAAGCATTTCAACTGCCTCGCTTTTCGGCTAACGCTGCGGTTACGCGCCCTGTTAGGGGGCGGATCACTTTTTTCGGCAAATATGATCCGGGGCCGCACCGGGGGCGTATCCGCGACATGAAAATAGTCCGTGAAAGATTTCTGCATATCGGCGCGTCAGTGGCCAAACCACCCCGTCCGGCGCTGCCCGGCTACGCCAATATGCAGAGGTCTCTGAAAATGAAAACGGAACATATCCGCGCTGGCACGACCCATGCCCGCCGGGGCGCGATCAGAAATGCGTTCCGCTACAGGGTGGATTTCATCCTGACCCCGCCAGAGCTGTCCGGGCCGATGCTGTTGTCGCATAACCGCTTTAACCTGTGGTCGATCCGCGACCGTCACCATGGCGGCGCGCAGGGCCGGGGCCGGGGGGCAGAGTGGTTTCGCACCCTGTTGGCCGACAGGGGCCTGCCGGTTGACCGGATGCAGATTCTGCTGCTGGCGCAGCCCGGTTTCCTGTGGTTTCAGTTCAATCCCGTCAGCTTTTGGATTGCCCTGATAAATGGCCGCCCCCACGCCTTTGTCGCCGAGGTCAACAATACCCTCGGCGACCGTCATTGCTATTTCTGCGCGCATGAGGATCGGGGCGAGATCACTTTCGACCACCTGTTTCATTCCGAAAAGGTCATGTATGTATCACCCTTTCAGCAGGTGGCGGGGGAATATGCCTTCAATTTCGGCCTGACCGATGACCGGATCAATATCCGCATCGCCTATCGGAACGGCGATGAGGGGGTGATCGCCACCCTTGCCGGAAAGCGCCGCCCCGCCACCAGCCTGTCGCTTCTGAAGGCGGCTGTGTGCCGTCCTGCCGGGGGGCTGCGGGTGCTGGCGCTGATTCACTGGCAGGCGCTGATGCTGTGGGCAAAGAAAGCGCCCTTTTTGCGTAAGCCGCCGCCGCCCGAGCATCTGGTGTCTGACGGCCACGGGGGGCGGCCATGAAAGACCTGAGCGGCAAGACCTGCTGGTTGATCGGGGCAAGCGAAGGGCTGGGCCGGGCGCTGGCGCGGCAACTGCATGATCAGGGGATGGTGCTGATCCTTTCGGCCCGCAATGGCGCGCGGCTGACGGCGCTTTGCGATGAGCTTTCGGGGGCGAGGGCGCTGGTGATGGATGTGACCGACCCGACGGCAGTCGCCCGCGCGGCGGCAGAGGCCGGTCACGCCGATCTGGTGATCTATAATGCCGGGGCCTATGATCCGATGGCGACGGGGGCCTGGGATACCGGGGCCATTCTGCGGATGTCCGAGGTCAATTATACCGGGGCGGTGCATGTGATCGGGGCGATCCTGCCGCAGTTTCTGGGCCGCAATGCCGGAGAGATCGTTTTGATCGGCTCATTGGCAGCTTACCGGGGGCTGCCCGGTGCGCTCGGCTATGGCCCCGCCAAGGCCGCCCTGCGCAGCATGGCGGAAACCATGCGCCATGACCTGCGGGGAAGCGGTGTTGCGGTGAAGCTGGTAAACCCCGGGTTCATCCGCACCCGCCTGACGGCCAGGAACAGCTTCAGGATGCCGATGCTGATGACGCCGGAACAGGCCGCGGGCCATGTTCTGCGGGCGATCCGGAAACGCCGGTTCCGCACTGATTTTCCGGTGCCGTTTTCCTGGGCGATCCGGGCGCTGGCGACCCTGCCGGATGTGGTTGTCTGGCGGGGAAGGTAAGGCCCGCGTTCTAGATACGGAAAAACGGCTGCAACAGGCGGGGCACCAGCGCGCTGAACCGCAAGGGCGCATCCGTGGCGGCAAGGCAGATGCACGGCGCGTCCGGCCCGGCAACGGGGGTGTGCTTCAGGGCCTCATCCCCGACCTCTACATCGCCGACACCATACCGCCCGGTTTCATCGGAAAAACTGCCCTGAAGCACCAGCGTCAGCTCTAACCCGTTATGCCCGTGATCCGGCACATGCTGGCCCGGCGGTATCCACAACAGCCGCACAGAGCCGTCCTCGTCAGCGGACAGGATGCTCTGACGCACGCCCATCCCCAGTTTTTTCCACGCCGGTTCCCGCCCCCGAAGGGCCGCATTCACCGGGGCGGGGAAAATCCCGCGCCGTTCATAGACCGGTTCGGGGCGGAAGGACTGATCCAGCCGGGCCATGACTTTCGGCTTAAGGCTGTCCGAAAGCGCCGTCGCCGGGGTTTCCTCCAGCACAATGCCCCCGGCAAGCTGGTGGGCCTCCAGCCCCGCGCGACAAGCCTCACACATCGACACATGGCTGGCCACCACCATCGCGAAAGCATCCGGCAGACTGCCCGCGGCACAGGCCGCCAGCAGGTGATCCGGGATATGATGGGTGATCGTCGGCAGGGTCATCTCAGCCCCCTCAGTTCATGGCGCAGCCGTTCAAGGCCAAGACGGATGCGGGATTTGATGGTGCCGAGAGGCACACCGGTCAGGGCGCTGATTTCCTTGTGGCTCAGCTCCCCCAGATAGGCGCGTTCGATGACATGCCTTTGCTCCCGGTTCAGTTTGCCCAGAGCCTGTTTCAGATGCCCCGCCTCTTGTTGCAGGGCCAGGATTTGAGCGGCATCAGGTTCTGTCCCGGTCTCACTTTCGGTCTCTTCCGGCAGCGGGCGGGCAGATTTGCGCAACAGGTCAATATGGCGGTTGCGGGCGATCTGATAAATCCAGGCAGAGGCCTGAGCGCGATGCGGGTCAAACTGAGCGCTTTTCCGCCACAGGGTCAGCATCACGTCCTGGACGATCTCTTCCGCAACCGGGGCCGAACAGCCGCTGCGGATGAAAAATCCCTTCAGGCGCGGGGCGAAATGGTCAAACAGAGCGGCAAAGGCGGCCTTGTCGCGCCGGTCGCGCACGGCCAGCAACTGCCTTGTCTGCGCGGACAGTTTTGCCGTTTCAACAGGCACAATTCTGCCGCCCTGTTTTATATCCGTGCAGCCCGGTCGCCGGTGCGGTGCAATTCTCAAGCATTGTGCCATCATAAACAGGATACGTTGGCGGGCGAAAGTCTGATCACTTCGGGGCGGAAAATGTGATCCGGGGCCATGGGGCGGTCGTAACGCCAGCATAGGAAAAGGCAACCATTCGGGGGGCGATCAGCCCATGCGGAACATTGTCGTCAGTGGCGGCTCCGGCGCGCTTGGTTCGGCCTTTATCGCCGGGCTGGCGCGTAAATATCCCCGGGCCTGCATTCACAACCTGTCGCGCACTCCTGCGACAGTTGCGGATGCGCAGGTCCGGCCCGTGCAGGTGGACTATCCGGATGAGGCATCCGTGCAGGGCGCGGCTGAAACCGTTACGCAGGCGGGGGCGGTTGATCTGGTGATCGTTGCGGGCGGGATGTTGCACCGGGGGGACATGATGCCGGAAAAGTCCCTGCGGGATTTGAGCGCGGACAAGCTCCTGGCGCTCTATGCGGCCAATACGGTCGCCCCGGCGCTGATGGCAAAGCACTTCCTGCCCCTGTTGCCGCGCGACCGGCGGGCGGTTTTCGCCGCGCTGTCGGCCCGTGTCGGCAGTATTTCCGACAATCGCCTGGGGGGTTGGTATTCCTATCGGGCGTCAAAGGCGGCGCTCAATATGATCATCCGCACTGCGGCGGTGGAAATGGGGCGGCGCAACCCGCAGGCCATTGTTGCCGGGCTGCACCCCGGCACGGTGGACAGCGCGCTTTCGCGTCCGTTTCAGGGCAATGTCGCCTCTGAGAGGCTGTTTTCCCCGCAATATGCCGTGGCCCGGATGATCGGTGTGATCGAGGGGCTGACGGCCTCTGACAGCGGGTGTTGCCTTGCCTGGGACGGAAGCCGTATTGATCCCTGAAGGGCCCCTGCATACTGGCACATCGGCGGCCAACCCGTCCTGCCCGGCACCTAAGATCACCGCGTCGGCACCGGTGATGCGCCGCTGTAGTCGTAAAAGCCCCGCCCGGTCTTGCGCCCCAGCCAACCGGCCTCGACATATTTCACCAGCAGCGGGCAGGGGCGATACTTAGTATCGGCCAGCCCGTCATGCAGCACATTCATAATCGCCAGACAGGTATCAAGGCCGATGAAGTCGGCAAGTTCCAGCGGCCCCATCGGGTGATTCGCCCCCAGCCTCATCGCCATGTCAATCGACTGCACCGACCCGACGCCTTCATAGAGCGTATAGGCGGCCTCATTGATCATCGGCATCAGGATGCGGTTGACGATGAAGGCCGGAAAGTCCTCGGCGCTGGCGGCGGTCTTGCCCAGCCGCGCAACCACCCCCAGACAGGTCTCATAAGTCCGGTTGTCGGTGGCGATCCCCCGGATCAGCTCGACCAGTTGCATGACCGGGGCCGGATTCATAAAATGAAACCCCATGAAGCGCTCGGGCCGGTCCGTCCGGCTGGCCAGACGAGTGATCGAAATCGAAGAGGTGTTTGTGGTCAGGATCGTATCTGCCTTCAGATGCGGCAAGAGCGCCTCGAAAATCGCGTTTTTGACGGTTTCGCGCTCGGTTGCGGCCTCGATCACCAGATCGGTCTGCCCGGTATCGGCCAGCGCCGCCGTGGTTGTGATGCGCGCCAGTGCCTTGGTCTTTTGCCGGGGGGTCAACAGGTCGCGGGCGATCTGCCGGTCCATGCTCTGTTCGATCAGCGCCCGCGCCCGGTCCAGATTTTCCTGCGATATATCGTTCAGGATCACGTCATACCCGGCCAGTGCGCAGACATGGGCGATGCCGCTGCCCATCCGCCCCGCGCCGACAACCCCGATTGATCCGATGTCCATGTCCTGCCTCTTTGCCCTTCATGCCGCCCGGACAGACCATAGGCCGCCTGCCCGCGCGGGTGCAAGAGCACATGGCGTGTAAAGATTTCGTCAATTTCGCCGCTTAACGGCCCGGAAATACGTGCGGCAGAGGTTGGACAAAACCATGTCGAAATGATTCTTCGGGAAATGTCATGGCCTATGCAAAGCATGGCGAGAGCCTGATAGATTACCACCCCTATGCGTTCGGGGCTTCAAGGCTGCTGTTTCGCGGCCCCCGGTGCGCCCCGGATGCGGCCTGTGTCGCCTTCATCGGCGGGACCGAAACCTATGGCCGGTTTCTGGAAACGCCCTATCCGGCCATGGTCGGGGAACAAACCGGGCTTTCGGTTCTGAATTTCGGCTGTGTCAATGCCGGGCTTGATGTCTATCTGGGCGA
>JPPB01000237.1 GCA_001483205.1 alpha proteobacterium 3107 | reverse complement strand
AGCGGCTGCGCCTGTCGCCCGGTTTCCGGCGCCTGATCTTTTCCGGCCTTGTAATCGCTTTCATCGGGGCGGTGGTGGCGGCCTTTGCCACCAACGAAGGCGCGCGGCGGCATGTGGCGCTCGGCATTGCCGACATGCGTCAGGCGATACTGGAGCGCCCGGAATTTACCGTCAACCTGATGGCGATTGACGGCGCATCGGCGGAACTCGCGCAGGATATACGCGAGGCGCTGCCCTATGATTTTCCGACCAGCTCTTTCCATCTTGATCTTGACGGGATGCGCGAGGTCATTCTGGCGCTTGATCCGGTGGCAGAGGCGGACATGCGCATTCGCCCCGGCGGGATCTTGCAGGTTGATGTGCGGGAGCGCCTGCCCGCGCTGGTGTGGCGCGGGCCCCAGGGGGTTGAAACGCTTGATCGTGAGGGCCGTCGGGTCGGGTCTCTGGTTGCGCGGGCGGTGCGGCCCGATCTGCCGCTGATTACCGGGGCGGGGGCGGACAGGGCGGTGCCCGAGGCGCTTGAGTTGTTCCGCATTGCCACCCCCGTTGCCGGGCGGGTGCGGGGGCTGGTGCGGATGGGAGAACGGCGCTGGGACATGGTGCTGGATCGCGGACAGCGCATCCTGCTGCCCGAACGGGAACCGGCGCAGGCGTTGCAGCGGGTGCTGGCGCTCGACCGGACAGAGGCGCTTTTGGCCCGTGACGTAACCACCGTCGATATGCGGCTGGGGCACCGGCCCACCCTGCGCCTTGCCGCCCCCGCGGTGGCAGAGCTTTGGCGCGCGCGCGGATACCCGGCAGAGGATGTCGGGCAATGATGAGTGATCTGTTTACGGCGCAAAGGGCGATGCGCAACATGCGCAAGGCGGCGATGCAGCGGGGTGTGGTGGCGGTGCTTGACATCGGCACGTCCAAGATCGCCTGTCTGATCCTGCGCTTTGACGGGCAGGAACGGCGCGGCGGCGAAGATGGCGTCGGGTCTCTGGCCGGGCAATCCGGGTTTCGGGTGATCGGCGCGGCGACGACCCGCTCTCGCGGGGTGCGTTTCGGTGAAATCGACGCCATGCAGCAGACCGAGCGCGCCATACGCACCGCGGTTCAGGCGGCGCAGAAGATGGCGCAGGTGCGGGTTGATCATGTGATCGCCTGTTTTGCGGGCGGGCGGGGGTGTTCCCATGGTCTGACCGGAACGACAGAATTGCAGGACAGCGTTGTGACCGAGGCCGACATCGCCCTTGCCCTGTCAGCCTGCGAAATGCCGGATGAGGGGCCGGGGCGGGAGGTTCTGCACGCGCTGCCGGTCAATTTTGCCATCGATCACCGGCCAGACCTGATCGACCCGCGCGGGCAGACCGGCAACACTCTGACAGCCAGTATGCACCTGTTGACGGTCGATGCGGGTGTGGTCAGGAACCTGCTTTACTGCATCAAGCGCTGCGACCTGGAGCTGGCGGGGCTGGCATCTTCGGCCTATGCTTCGGGGCTGGCATCGCTGGTCGAGGATGAGCTGGAACTCGGCGCGGTGTGCGTCGATATGGGCGGCGGCGCAACCGGCCTTTCGGTCTTTGTCAGGAAACAGATGGTTTGCGCCGACTGTGTTCGCCTTGGCGGGGATCATGTCACTTCGGACATTTCCAAGGGGCTTCAGGTGTCGCTGGCGGTGGCGGAGCGGATGAAGACACTCCATGGCGGGGTGGTGGCGACCGGGATGGATGATCGCGACATGATCAGGGTTGGCGGGAATACCGGGGATTGGGAGCATGACCGGCGCACGGTCAGCCGGGCGGAACTGATCGGCATTATCCGCCCGCGTGTGGAAGAGATTCTGGAAGAAGTGAGGATGCGGCTGGATATGGTGGGTTTCGAGAGCCTGCCGAGCCGCCAGATCGTCCTGACCGGGGGGGCGAGCCAGATTCCGGGGCTGGATGGTCTGGCGGCGCGAATGCTGGGGCAGCAGGTGCGGCTGGGGCGGCCGCTGAGGGTGCAAGGGTTGCCGCAGTCGGCGACCGGCCCCGCCTTTGCCTCGTCGGTTGGGTTGTGCCTGTTCGCCACCCGCCCGCAGGACGAATGTTGGGATTTCGGGAGTCCCACCGAGCGATACCCGGCGCGGTCGTTGCGCCGCGCGGTCAGGTGGTTCAGGGAATACTGGTGAAGCCCGGTATGGCTGAGGCTCTGCCCGCCGGTTCCTACCCCTGGGGAAGACCTCTGCATATTAGCTCAGCCGGGCAGCCGCCTGCCGGGGCGGGCGCTTTTTCCGACAGTCCACATTGGCGATGGTTTTTCTATAAAGTCCATACGCTCCAAAGGGTTGAGGCGTTCAAAGCGCCTGCCGGGGGGCAGGCAGGCGCTGCTTGGGCAGCAAGCGCCGGGCGGACGG
>JPPB01000236.1 GCA_001483205.1 alpha proteobacterium 3107 | reverse complement strand
ACCTTATCCGCGGGTAAGGGTGAGGCTTATCCGCGGATAAGGACAGCATTGCTGACATATAGTATAACATCCGGATTTTGAGTCCAAGCCCCGGCCCCGACCCTGTTGACAGGCCCCGAAGCGTCAGGCACCTATGGGCTTTCCGCGAAGAGGCCCACGCCATGATCCCCTCTGTTCTGCCGACCTACAGGCGCGCGCCGCTCACCTTCATCAGCGGCGAAGGCAGTTGGCTGACCGAGGCCGATGGCCGCCGCTTTCTCGATTTCGGGGCCGGGATCGCGGTGAACTGTCTCGGCCACGCTCACCCGGCACTGGTGCGCGCGCTGTCTGATCAGGCCGGAACCCTCTGGCACACCTCAAACCTCTACCACATCCCGGCACAACAGGCGCTGGCCGACAGGCTGGTGGCGGCGACCTTTGCCGACACCGTATTCTTCACCAATTCCGGCACCGAGGCCTGCGAACTCGCCGTTAAGATGGCGCGCAAGCACTGGCATGACCGGGGCCACCCTGATCGGATAAAGATCATCGCCTATGAAGGCTCTTTCCATGGCCGGTCAATGGCCGCGATCTCGGCGGCCGGGGCGGACGGAAAAACCCACGGTTTCGGGCCGCTGTTGCCCGGCTTTGTCCATCTGCCCTTCGGCGACACAGAGGCAACGGACGCGGCCATCGACGAAACGGTTGCCGCGGTGCTTGTGGAGCCGGTGCAGGGCGAGGGCGGGATTCGCGCCCTGCCCGACGCCGCGCTCCGGCATCTGCGCGACCTGTGCGACCGGACCGGCGCGTTGCTGATCCTTGACGAGGTGCAATGCGGCATGGGGCGCACCGGCAGGCTGTTCGCCCATGAATGGGCGGGCATTGTCCCGGACATGATGATGGTGGCCAAGGGTATCGGCGGCGGGTTCCCTCTGGGTGCGGTGCTGGCGCGTGAGGCGGCGGCCTCGGGCATGGGGGCGGGCACCCATGGGTCCACCTATGGCGGCAATCCGCTGGCCTCGGCGGTCGGCTGTGCGGTGATGGAACGGGTGGCCGAAGAGCCGTTTCTGGCCGAGGTCAGGCGCAAGGCGGGCCTTTTGCGCCAGAAGCTCGAAGGGCTGGTCGCCGCGCATCCGGACATCTTTGCGGAAACCCGTGGCGCGGGCCTGATGCTGGGGCTGAAATGCAGGGTGCCCAATGCAGAGGTGATCCGGGCGGGATATGAGGCGCAGGTGCTGACGGTGCCTGCCGCCGACAATGTGATCCGCCTGCTGCCCGCCCTCAACATCCCCGATGAGGACATTGCCGAGGGCGTCGCCCGGCTTGACGCCGCTGCTGCGGCTGTCTCCGGGGCGCGGGCGGCATGACCCATTTCCTCGACCTGCACAAGACGGATGCGGGTGAATTGCGCCGCATCATCACCGATGCCGCCCGGATGAAGGCCGCCCGCCTTGGCCGTCCGCGGGGCGCGCCGGATGATGAACAGCCGCTTGACGGACAGATGGTGGCGCTGATCTTTGAAAAACCCTCGACCCGGACGCGGGTCAGCTTTGATCTGGGGGTGCGGCAGATGGGCGGGCAGACGATGGTGCTGTCGGGCCGGGATATTCAACTGGGCCATGGCGAGACGATTGCCGACACCGCCCGGGTGCTGTCCCGCTATGTCGATCTGATTATGATCCGCACCTTTGAAGAGCAGACCCTGCTGGAGTTGGCCGAATATGCCGATGTGCCGGTGATCAACGGCCTGACCGACCGCACACATCCGTGCCAGGTGCTGGCCGATGTGATGACCTATGAGGAACACCGGGGGTCGATTGCCGGGCGAAAGGTGGTCTGGTCGGGCGACGGCAACAATGTTTGTGCCTCGTTCCTGCACGCCGCCGGGCAGTTCGGCTTTGACCTGACCTTTACCGGGCCGGAAACGCTGGAGCCGGAGGCCGGGTTTATTGATTTTGCCCGGTCCAGGGGTGTCAGGGTCGGGATTGAGCGCGACCCGCACAAGGCGGTGGCGGGGGCGGACCTGATCGTGACCGACACCTGGGTCAGTATGCACGACCCTCAGTCCGCGCGGGAGCGCCGCCATAATCAGCTTCGGCCCTATCAGGTGAATGAGCGCCTGATGGCGGGGGCGAAACCGGATGCGCTGTTCATGCACTGCCTGCCTGCGCATCGGGAGGAAGAGGCGACCTCTGCGGTGATGGACGGGCGGCATTCGGTGATTTTCGATGAGGCCGAAAACCGTCTGCACGCGCAAAAGGCGATTATGCGCTGGTGTTTGGGGACATAGGGGGCGGCGCGCCACCCCACCCCATTGAGGGGTGACGCGGCGCGGAAACGGTCCGGTGGACCGTTTCAGGGCCGAACGGGCGGAGCCCCAAGGCGCTGCCCGGCGTGCCG
>JPPB01000235.1 GCA_001483205.1 alpha proteobacterium 3107 | reverse complement strand
TCATCGGCGACGATCTTTTCCTGAGCCCGATTGCCCAGACTTTCGACAATCTTCTTCCACGAGGCTGATGTTGTCGGGTGGCGCAGTTCGACCCCGCGCCCCGGCATCCAGCGGCGAATGAAGACCGTCTTTTCAAGAGTGAAATAGTCTTCGGACAACCGCAGGGCCTCGGGCATATTCTCCAGCCCCTTGCGCGCATAGGCCGCCATAACATGGGTCTGCATGGTCTGTTCGTCGTAATGCTCTGCAAGCGGCATGAAGTCCTTTTGCACAAATTTCCCGCCTTTGGGGTCAAGATGTATCGTCATCGCGGGGCGGAATACGAACAGACCCCGGCCGAGCGTGACAATCTGGTGTTCGTGCAACCACAACAGCGCGCGGCTCAGCAGGCGGGTGATGTCTTTGACAGCCGGATAGAGCAGCGCGTCTTCGCTCAGCCCGGCCTGCAATGCGCCCAGAGTGGTTTCGACCTGCAAATCCTTGCCGCGTGTGCCTTTTGCAACCTTGCCGGTCAGATGATTGAGCAGTATCTCGGCTCCGCTCCGCCGAAGGCCCGCGGTCTTTTCCACAGTCTCCCAATTCCGCTGAAGCCAAACCCGCATGGTGTTGCGGGACTGTTTGCGCAGATGGATGCTGCCCTTGCCCCCGTCCTGGTCTCTGCCATCGTAAGACACCCCCCGCAAAAGTGTTTCAACCAGATGGGGGCGAACTGTCAGAAAACCCTGATCCCGCAGACGCTGGCATGTCTCGTTGAGGTGAAGAAAATGGGGGGTGCCGCCGTCCGCATCCGGGCAGCTTTCGCGCATCAGGGCAATCAGCGCGCTTTCAAGCTCTGACGCGGCTTTGAAGCGCTGTTTTGATCCGTTCTCGACACCCACATGCACGAATGCGGTGATCGGCGTGTCATTGACGGCAATGCCAAGGGTTTCCAGATCGCTCAGGGCCTTCAGCAACCCGCTGGCTGACAATCCGCACGCCCCGACAAGCTCATCGGTTGATACCCCTGCATCAGCGGGCGCGTTCATCAGATGCTCGACAATCTTGCGCAGCGCCTTGCGACGTTTCTCGGTGATATTGGCCCGGTTCAGGATGTCCTGTGCCTCTGCCAGAGTGCCCACGCGCAGCGAAGACGGGAAAACCCGCACCCGGTTTTCCTCGCGCGTCAGCAGGATTGCTTCCTCAAGCCAGGACACGGCGGTCCTGACACGGGTGTCATCCGTCGCACTGTCCCGTTCAAACGCCTGATCTTTTTCCTGCCGCACGATCTCGCCCGGCGTCGCTATGACCTCTCCGCTTTTTCCGGTACGGGCATTCAGATTGCGAAGCGCCTTGAGGATGGCGGCGATTTCGTGGCGGGCCAGACGGGACCGGGCGGTCAGGTTGAACTGACGCTCTATATCTTCATCATCGAACAGAAGCACACAGTTTGCGGGCTGATGGTCCCGCCCCGCGCGCCCGGCCTCTTGCAGGTAGTTTTCCAGCGAACCGGGGATGTCGAAATGCACCACCAGCCGGATGTCGGGCTTATCGATCCCCATGCCGAAAGCGTTGGTGGCCGCGATAACGCGAAGCTGTCCGATGCGGAACCGTTCCTGTATGGTGGCTTTTTCATCCGGGGTCAGACCGGCGTGAAAGCGGTCTGCGGCAATGCCCTGCGCCACCAGAAACTCGGCGACCTTCTCGGTCGTCTTTCGGGTCGCGCAATAGATGATCGCGCCGGAAACCCCTTCTTCGGGCAGGTATTCACCGATGACATCCGCAATATCGCTGAGCTTTTGACGGCTGCTTGTCCTGCGGATTTCAAACGACAGGTTGGTTCTGACCGCACCGCCATCCAGCAGTTTCAGGTCCAGCCCGACCCGCTCCCTGAAGTGATCGCAAATGTCCTGCACCACTTCGGGCTTTGCCGTGGCAGTCAGGCAAAGAACCGGCGCGGGGTCCAACCCGTCCGAATACTCCCGGATAAAACGGCCAATATAACGATAATCGGGGCGAAAATCATGCCCCCATTTGGATATGCAGTGCGCTTCATCAATCACCCAGAGGCCCACCTCGCGCTGCTTCAGCACCGACCGGATCGAGACATTGCGAAGCTGTTCGGGGGAAATCACCAGAATGCTGGCGTCCCCCATTCGGATTTGCTCCAGCGCATCATACCGCTCAGGCAGCGACATCTGACCGTTCACGGTGACCGCAGAGCTGATCCCCTGCCGCTTCAGGCCCTCAATCTGATCCGCCATCAGAGCAACAAGCGGAGAGATAACAACCGTCAGCGCGCCGGTCTTGTCGAACCCTGACAGGGCCGGGATTTGATAGCAGACCGATTTGCCGGTTCCCGTCGGCAGGATTCCGAGCAGGCTCTTGCCGTTCATCGCTTCGGCAACGATCCTTTCCTGAAGCGGGCGGCCCGCCGCGTCCGTCGGTTCCGGGCGGAACGAAGGAAAGCCGAACCAGCGCATCAGGGCCTTTTGCGGATCATTGTTTTCCGCGCACCACCGGCAATCGGGGTTACCACATGCCGCATCTCTCAAATGGCGCACGATGATGGATGCCTGCCTGAACTGATGCAGCACCCAGGGGGGCATGACGGAATCTCCGCCTGCGACCGAAACCCATGACAGGGCATAGGCAAGCGGCCATCCGAGTTGCGGCGCGCCCGAGCGGCTCAATGTCTGCTCAATGCGGTGTTGGCAGGCCCGCCCGTCAAGCAACCGGCGGATCGCCCGGCGGGTCTCAGCCTCATCCGGTCGCCCGGCGTTTCGGACAAAGCGGAAAAACCCGTCAAACCCGGCGCTGCCATCCCCCGTTGAACATAAGGCATGGTAAGCGGTCATTGCGTCAGGCGTCTGCCGCTGCAAAAGCCGGAACGCCTCAATCTGGTTGGCCAGAACCTCCAGAACCAGCTTTGCGTCCAGCTCGGGGTCATTCACATGCCCGGCATTCAGCCGCCCGTCGTGATGGTGTTTGACCAGATGATGATAGGGGTTGCGCGGAAAGGCGAGCGGGTTGAGCCAGAGCGTGTCAACAGGGGCCGCCCCCAGCCGCGACAGGTTTGGCCGGTTGGCGACAAGGTGGGGCAGGTCGAAACGGATGACATTGTGCCCGATCAGATAGCGGTATTTTGCTGCCTCTGCGTCAAGGCGCTTCAGGGCGTTTGCCGGATTGCCTTTCCGGTGGATGACCCGCGTGGTCCCGTCACCTGCAACCCCGGCAAAAGACATCAGACGCGCCGTTTTCGGTTCAATCTCCAGATCAACCGCGAAGCAGGTTTTCAGAAATGCGGTGGTGTCGTCGGTCAACCGGTTGCCTGCGCTGAGAGACAATTATGAACCGACACTAACCGAGGCACGCCGGGATGGAAGCACCGTTTTGCCGCCCGCGCGTTTTTCCGCTGTGCCGACGCAGCCGCAACACGGGCGGTCAGGCGTTATAGCGCTTGTCCGAAAGCCTTATAAGCCGCCAGCGCCCTCTCGCGCCCACGGGCAAGCTCAACAACCGGATCAGGATAGCCGTCATCCGCTGACAGCCCCCAGGAACGGGGGCAGGCATCGAAAAAGGCCAGCGCCGCCGCCCCCGGCCTTGCCGACAGTTCGGCGACAAACTGCCGGATATAGGCCGTGTCCGGGTCGAATTTCTTCGCCTGAATCCCGGGGTTGAATATGCGGAAATACGGGGCGGCGTCAGGCCCGGACCCTGCCACCCATTGCCACCCCATTGCATTTGACGCCGGATCCCAGTCAATCAGACAATCCTCAAACCACCTCTGGCCGATCCGCCAGTGCTTCAGCATATGTTTGGTCAGATATGACCCCGCGATCATCCGGCTGCGGTTGTGCATGTAACCCGACACATACAGCTCTCGCATGGCGGCATCGACAAGGGGCACACCGGTCCGGCCCTGCTGCCAGCGCAGAACCGCTTCGTCCTCTTCTTCCGACCACGGGAACCTGTCCCATTCCGGCCGCCAGTTCTGCCGGGTGATATGCGGTGAGTGATAGGCCAGATGATAGGCAAACTCACGCCATACAAGCTCTTTGAGGAAATGCTCGGCCCCACCGGCCCCCTGCTGACGGGCCTGCATCCCGGAATGCCAGACCGTGCGCGGCCCGATCTCCCCCCAGGCCAGATGTTCCGAAAGCCGAGAGGTTGCGGGCATCGCCGGAAAATCCCGGTGCTCTGTGTAGCCTTCGACCGGCCCGTCGAAAAAACCGGCAAGACGGGCGGCGGCAGCGGCCTCGCCCACGCAGGCATGTTTCGCGATCACCGCCGCGCCCCGGTGCATGGCCGCGCCAAGGCACCAGGTTTCCGGTGCCTCGCTTTCAGGCCAGGTTTCGGGCGCGGTCAGCCGGTGTATGGCCGGGACAGGCGGCGGCACCGGCATATCCCTGACCGCGCGCCACATCGGGCTGTAGACCCTGAAAAACCCGCCCTGTCTGGTCGAAACCGTCCAGGGTTCAAACAGAACATGGCCGGGAAAACTGCGGGCACGCAGGCTCGCCGCGATCAGCGCCGCCTTGACGCCTGTGTCGCGGGCAATGGCGTCGGGGTCATAGGCGCGGCTCCACCATATATCACGGGCACCGGTTTCCCGCGCCAGAGATAACAGCGTATCCCTCGCATTCCCCCGCCGCAGCACAAGGCGCGCGCCAACGCCCGTAAGCCGCCCCGCAAAGGACCGCAGCGCCTCGTTCAGCCGCCATTTCGGGGCGGCCCCGTAGGTTTCCGCTACCTCGTCCAGCACAAAGACCGGGATGATCGGGCGACCGGTCCCGGCGGCCTCGGCCATTCCGGGATGGTCCGTCAGCCTGAAATCCCTGCGGAACCAAAAGATGATCGGTGCCGGGCCTTCCATAGCTTTCCCTTTCACCCTTTCACCCTGCCCGAAACATACCGGGCCGGCCACCGCCCTACCAATGCCCGGTGTTCTCCATACTCGCCCATGGTTCCTGCGCCGCCTGCGCGCCGCCCTTTTGCAGCAACTCCACCGACACATTGTCCGGCGAACGCACAAACGCCATCCGCCCGTCCCGCGGGGGGCGGTTGATGACAACACCGTTCTCCATCAGGTGCCGACACACCGCATAGATGTCCCCGACCTCATAGGCCAGATGACCGAAATGGCGGCTGTCCGATGGCAGCCCGTCATCCCCGTCCCAGTTCCAGGTCAGTTCCACCGGACAGTCCTCTTGCCCCTCGGGGGCCATAAAAACCAGCGTGAACCGCCCGGCCTCATTGTCATAGCGGCGGGTTTCCTTCAGACCCAGCAGCGCGAAAAAACCCATGGTGGTCTCCAGGTCTTTCACCCGGACCATGGTGTGAAGATAGCGGATCGTCATGCGGGTTTTCCTTCATGTCATGCGTGTTTTCCGCCCGAACCCTAGCGAAACCGGGCGACGACGGCCAGCCATCAGTGCCGGGCCGGAAACTATTTCCAAAAAGATAAGTTGACAGATGCCTGTTCCTTGGTAAGGAATAGGTAATGTTTTGCAGGGGGGCTGCGAAACAGAGTGTCGCGCTGTCCTTCGGGATGGCCTCAACGGTGTCGAATTGGGGGCAGAAAGCTCAACAGGAAGGTAAAGCAGATGAGCAGAATCAGGTATGATTATCCGGGCTATGCCCTGGCATTGGCGGCGATGGTCTCGTTGTCCGGTTGTTTTGGCGGGAGTTCTGATCCCAAAGAGCCAGAGGGTAACCGCATTATGGGAGAGCCTGACATTATGGGAGAGCCTGACCCCAAGACACTGGAGGAGCACCTTGAGAAGGCTGACTTTTCGCCCGAAGAAATTCGAGCGGTGAAGGAAAAGTTGCAGGAGGAGGTCGACCTGGGCACCGGCGAAGATAACACCGGTAATTTCGTTGTCCGGTCTACGGACAGTGGCGTCACAGCGACCATCACGGCGGAATACGATAGTAAAGGTGATCTTATTTTCGGGGTGTCGCGCACCGACACAGATCACGCTTGGTCGATCGACACGGAGGATGACCCGTACCAAACTCTCGCAGTGGAATATTTGGGTTACCCAGATCCTGATGCTCTTCAGAAGGAGCCAATTACACACGAAGGCATAACGGGTATTGTGGTGGTAAAGGCATTCGACGACGACGCCTCTGGCACTGACCGGGACGGAACGGTTGCCCTCTATGCCATGTCGGATAGAGAAAATAATGAGGATACCGAGTATCTTTCCGCCGCGGTCTGGGTGTTCATTCCCGACAATCCGGTGAGAACCGCAGCTTCAGAATTCGTCGCCGGGGCGGCCGCGACAGGCAGTAGTCCTTACAGAAGCACCGGCTTTGCGGCTTTAGAAGACACCGCCACCTATACGGGACCGGTGATCGGGGTATATGAGTATAGAGAAGATACCACCATCTCTGATGCAACCCCTGAGACAGGCGGCTTTACAGCCGATATGCACATGGTTGCCAACTTTGGCAGCAACACGGATGCTGGGAAAATCATAGGGTCCAGCAACGTTAAAGGGTTCATATTCGACAATGGCAAAGATCTCGCACAAACACTAAATTTTGGTGCTTCAAGCGAATTTGGAACAAATGGTAATACCGACTTCAGTGCTGATGCCAAAGACACCTTCGGCTGGGTAGTTGCAGATAGTGGTTATTCCGGCAAGTTTTTCGGCGAGGATGCCCTTGGAAGACCGACATCCATCGCCGGAACACTCCACGGGACCAGGGAATGGACAGACGGCACCGATCAAATGCTTAAAATTCTGGGCGCTTTCAATCTCGAAAACTGATTTTCGGAAGCGCCCCGGTTTTCACAAGGCACCGGATATGTTTGCGGCCCGGGCGGGGGATCGTCCGGGCCGCAGGCATGTTCCTGGCCGGGCCGGGGATTGTTTGAACAAAGAGATAACTTGACAGATTCGGATTCTTTTGCAATAAATAGGCGACGTTTTGCAGGGGTCGCGAAATGCGGTTTTAGGTTTTCCTTCGGGATGGTTTCAGCGGCATCAGGTCGGGGAAGGTAAAACAGATGAACAAAGTCAGGCCAGATTATCCGTGGGTTGCCCTGTCTGTGGCAGCAATGGTCGCGTTGTCCGGTTGTATTTGGGATGATTCCAATCCCACAGAGCCGGAAATGAATATGTTCGACCAAGAGGAACCTGTGATCGGAGAACCTGTTGACACCCGATCACAAACGCACAGGCTCCTGAATGAGGCTGGCCTCTCGGACACCGACCTTTTTGAAAATGCGCTTGCGGCGTTGTATGCAGCAATGAATCTAGTAGATAGCGATAATGTAAGGCTCATTGATCAGACACGAACTTACCAGCGTAAGGTTGCTTGTGTTGATGACTGTCCACCGCATGACACCATTCTCCGGGCTTCGCCCGATTATGTCGACGCGGACATTGCACTGCGGTATGATGGTGAGAACCTCTACTTCAGAGTAGAGCGCGACAACGCAGGTTACCAATGGGTGATCGACACAGAGACTGACAATCCCGAAACTCTCGCAATCGACGGCACGAATGGTATTGTGCTGGCAAAGACATTCGACGACGCCGCCACCGATACCGGCCGGAACGGAACGGTTCTCGTCTATGCCATGTCGGATATAGAAAATGATGCGGATACCGACTATCTTTCCGCCGCGGTCTGGGTGTTCATTCCCGAAGATAGCACCGCAGCTTCAGATTACGTCGTCGGGGCGGTCGCGAAGGGGGCCGAGCCTTACAGTAACGACGAAACCGGCCCCGTCAGCTTTCCGGCTTTGACAGGCACAGCCACCTTTGTCGGACCGGCGATCGGGGTATATACGTATGCGGAAGACGACGTAGCCGTTGGGGCTGGCGGCTTTACAGCCGAAGTTGATCTGATTGCCAATTTCAACCCCAACAATGCCCCCACCGAGCACGGGAAGATTACCGGAGGCAATATCGGTAATTTCAAATTCGACAATGGCGAATCTTTTGGGTTCACAACTATAAACCTTAGCGGTAGCGACTTAAATTTCGACAATCAGGGCCAAGAACTCTTCACTGGCACTGTTGGTCCGACAAGATCGGAATGGGATGGTGCTTATTCAGGTCAGTTCTTTGGCGAACAGGAAACATCCCCTGGCTCCGGGCATATGGAACCGGCATCAATCGCCGGAACATTCTCTGCGGTCAGGACATGGGACGGCAATGGCAACGACATGAATGAGCTACTTAACCTTCTGGGCGCTTTCAATCTCAAACCATCCGAATAGTCCGTTGCAACGGTGCGGGCAAAGGCACCGGATATATGCGCGGCCCGTGCGGGGGATCGTCCGGGCCGCAGGCACGTTTCTGGCCGGGCCGGGGATTGTTTGACAAAAAGATAACTTGACAGGTTCGGATTCCTTTGCAACGAATAGGTAACGTTTTGCGAAGGCCGCAGGATGTGGTTTCAGGTTTTCCTTCGGGATGGTTTCAGCGGCATCAGGTTCGGGGGCAGGAAGCTCAACAGGAGGGTAAAACAGATGAACTTCAGGCATGAATATCCGGGGCTGGCTCTGGCAGCGGCGGCAATGGTCGCGTTGTCCGGTTGTTTTGGCGGCGACGGCGGCGGCACGAGCGATACGGGTAATAAGGATACGGGTAATAAGATGGACACAACTCAACTCGTTGACACCCGGCCACAAGTGCAAAGGCTCCTTGAAGAAGCTGGCGTCACGCAGAAAGACATTGGGGAATTGTATGACAGGCTCAGCAGTAACCACATTGCGAGCCCGACGTCACCGGAAATCATTATCCGCTCTTCGGAGGGCGAAGGCAGTAACGACATCAAAGTGACCGTCGAGGAGGAAGATGGCTACTTCGTGGTGAAGCGCATCGAACCAAACAAAAAACGGTGGACGATCGACGCACGGACTGACACTTACGAAGACTTCGACCTGGAGTTTGTCGGGTTCGACAGCACGACCAAAGGGATTATTCTGGCAAAGACATTCAACGACGACGATACCGACCGGAACGGAAAGATTCTCTTCTATGCCATGTTGGATACGGCAGGCGAGGATGACTATCTTTCCGGCGGGGCCTGGATGTTCGTCCCTGACAAACCGGTTAGACTCGATCCTTACGTCGTCGCTACGTTCGCGAGGGGCGGAGATGTTTACACAAACACCGGCTTTGCGGCTTTGACAGGCGAAGCCAGCTATGAGGGACCGGCAATCGGAGTATATGCTTATACCCGAGATGTCAACGACGTCGAAAACTTCCTCAGCCATGTAGGCGGCTTTACAGGCAGGGCCGATATGGCGGTCAACTTCGGCACTTCCAGAGAGGCTGGGATGATAGAGGGGACCATTGCCGATTTAAGATTCGAGAATGGCGATGCTCTCGGGCTTACCGGCCTCAGTGTGCCACTTGATAGGGCCGATATCATTGTAAGTTTTAGTGACGAGGTGGGCTTCTTTCCCGACAGAGATCCCGATAGACCCCCTGTGAGTAATATTACCCAAGACGGCTGGGATGGTAAGTATTTAGGCAAATTCTTCGGCGGGGAGCAAACAACGGAACAGCCATCATCAATCGCCGGCACATTCGATGCGACATATACAGACAGCGATGCACAACTTCACCTTCTGGGTTCTTTCACTGCGAAGAAGCAGCCGCCGACGACGCCGTAGTCAGTTGCAGCGGTGCGGGTAAGGCACCAGACGTATCTGCGGCCCGGGTGATAAATCGTCCGGGCCGCAAGCACGTTAGCGGCCATCGCCCCGCCCCCGCATCTTGCCGTTTCCGGCCCCGCTGCACACATATAGAGTGTCGCGCGACTCACCCGTCAGCCGGAAAGGAACCCCCATGCCCGTGACGCCGGAACAACAGGCCGAAATCGCCACCCTGTGCGCCCGTTCGCGGCCCACCCTGCGGACGACCTCGGAAGGGATGGAGCAACATCTCTACACGGTCCGGGATGTGCTCGACCACGGCTTTGTCCGGGTCATCGACTATATGGGCGACGATGCCGCGATCTGTCAGGCGGCGCGGGTCAGCTATGGCAGGGGCACCAGGGCCGTGCAGGACGATGAGGGGCTGATCCGCTATCTGATGCGGCATTCCCATTCCACCCCGTTCGAGATGTGCGAGGTCAAGTTTCACGTCAAACTGCCGGTGTTTGTGGCGCGACAGTGGATCAGGCACCGCACCGCGAATGTCAACGAATACTCGGCGCGCTATTCGATCCTTGATCGGGAGTTTTACATCCCCGCGCCGGAGCAGGTCGCCGCGCAGTCGGCGGTGAACAATCAGGGCCGGGGGGCGGTGCTGGAGGGCGAGGAAGCGGCGCGGGTGCTCGAGATGCTCCGGGCCGATGCCGCCCGCTGTTATGATCATTATGAGGCGATGATCAGCCGGGAGGGCCAGCAGGGCCTTGCGCGCGAGCTTGCCCGGATGAACCTGCCCGCGAATGTTTACACGCAGTGGTATTGGAAGGTTGACCTGCATAACCTGTTCCATTTCCTGCGCCTGCGCGCCGATCGCCATGCCCAGTATGAGATACGGGTTTATGCAGAGGCGATCCGCGCGATTGTCGCCGATTGGGTGCCGATGGCGTGTAAGGCGTTTGAGGATTATCGCCTGGGCGGGGTCGCGCTGTCGGCGGCGGGGCTTGACTGCGTAAGGCGGATGCTGAGGGGGGAGGAGGTGACGCGCGAGACCTCGGGCATGAGCCGGGGGGAGTGGCGGGAGTTTACGGAGGCTCTGGGGGTGGATACCGACGGATGATGGCTTGGGCCGGTCGCTCATGCGCGCCGGTCAGATTTGCCGCCCTTGCATGAGGGCGGGAAGGTCGCCGGTCAGCCCCGCGGCCTCGCGGATGAAGGCCCGTCGCAGGCGGGGCAGGCCGTTGACGGCGCTCAGCCCGAGACCCCGAGCCAGCCGCAGCGCGCCGTTGTCGTTAGAGAACAGCCGGTTGAGGCCGTCGGTCGCCACGGCCATCGTCGCCGTGTCCCAACGCCGCCAGCGCTGATAACGCGCCAGAACCTGCCCGGCCCCGATGTCCTCACCCCGGCGGCGGGCGCAGATCAGAACCTCGGCCAGCGCGCCCGCATCCCGCAGGCCAAGGTTCAGCCCCTGTCCGGCCAGCGGATGCACCCCATGGGCCGCATCCCCGGCAAGCGCCACGCGCTCAGCGATGAAGCTGTTTGCCAGCGACAAGCCCAGGGGATAGGTAAACCTCTGACCGGAAACAGAGATATTGCCAAGGAAATCCCCGAAGCGCGGGCGCAGAACGTCCAGGTATCCGCCATCATCCAGCGCCTGAATGTCCCGCGCGGCCCGGTCCCTTTCCGACCAGACAATCGAGACCCGGTTGCCGGGCAGCGGCAGGATCGCCAGCGGCCCCGCGGGCATGAAATGCTGATGCGCCACGCCGCGGTGGGGGAGTTCATGCTCAATGGCGCAGACAAGCGATGTCTGCCCGTAGCCCCAGCCGGTGCGCCCGATGCCCGCACGCTCTGCGACACCGCTGTGCCGCCCGTCGCACCCGATCAGAACCGCGCCGCTGAGGGTCTGCCGGTTGTCCAGCCTGACGGACACCCCTGCCCCGGCAACCCGTTGCGAACAGACCGCGCGCCCCGGCAGATGGGTAATGCCGGGGTGATCCTGCATCGCCTTCAGATAAGCGCGATACAGGAAACGATCCTCCAGCATGTGGCCCATTGGCCCTTCCTCGATCTCTGCATGATCGAAACAGAGGCTGTGGCGGCCCGGTCCGCTGTTGGCGCGGCCATCGGTGATTCGGATGCCGAGGATGGGTTGCGATGTGTCGGCAACCACGGGCCAGACGCCGGTTGCGGTCAGCAAACGGCGAGAGGCCAGCGCCAGCGCATAGGCGCGCCCGTCGAATGCCGGTTTTGTGCGGGTGTTGGCCGGGCGCGCATCGATCAGGGTGACGGACAGCCCGCCATCGGCCAGTGCCAGGGCCAGGGCCGGGCCGGTCAGCCCGCCGCCCGCGATCAGAATGTCGGTATCGGGACTCATGGTTTCAGATAACCGCGTCGGGGCGGGATTGTCCATGCGCCCGGATGTCGCCGCCGGTCTTGCGTGACGGGCAGGCCCCCCTTGCGCCGGGCCGGGTATTCAGTGCCCTCAGCCCGCTTTGCGCCAGCCCGCGCTCTCTGCTTCTGCTTCTGAACAGAACCAGCGTTCGCCTTTCTCCGTGTCTATCTTCGTGCGGGCATACCAGCGGGTTCCGGGCAGGTGATAGATTTTGCCATACCTGCTGATATTGCCCTTGATCCGGCAACCGGGAGCGGCGAGGGCGACGAGGGCGATGGCATCGTCCGGCCGGACGCCGCGCCGCCAGTCAGAGGGCATGATGAATGCGCCGCTCCAGATACCGATGCCCGCCCGCCGCGCCACGGCCTCGTCACCGGCATAATCGCGGGCGTATTTCACATAAGCGACGGCCTGACCGGACCGCACCAGCCACCGGTTGAGGTCCGCGCCCTGCACGGAACAGACGGCAATGATGCGCTGGTAAATGCCTTTGCCCGTCTCGCGGCAGGTCACGGCGGCCCCGTTGATCCTGTCGGACAGCGCTTCGGTTGCCGTCTGACCGCAGGGCCAGTCGCCGCGCTCGGGGTGACGGCAGGACTGGGCGCTTTCGGGGGCATCAATACCGTGCAGCCGGAACCTGACCCCACTGATTTCAAGGGTATCCGCGTCGATAAGGGTGGCCTGTCCGGTCCATTCCCGGACATTTCCGGCTTGGGGGGGCGTATCCGCAAGCAGCAAAATCACCGTCAGGCCCGCGACAAAGGCCAGAGTGAGGCGAATGGTCGTCATGGCGGCTTTCCTCTGATCCTGTGGGGGGCGCAGCCGAACGGCCCTGCGCCGCAGGCGGTGTCCGTTAACCAAGGTTAATATCATTAACCAAGGTTAATTTCAAGCAAACCCGCCGCCGCCGAACCCTTCTCCCGTCCCGGCATTGCCCATCCGCCCCCGCGCCGCTAACCTGTTGTGCGGAAACATGGGCAAGGCCGGACACGGGGCAGGAGCGGACATGAGCGAAGACTGGCACACACAAAGCGCCTCTGACCTGGGCCGGGGGATCGCTGCGGGCCAAATCGACCCGGTGGAGCTTGCCGAAGCGTTCCTTCAGCGGGCCGCCACCCACCCGATGGCGGGGCGGATTTATGCGCGGGTCACGCGGGCGCGCGCCATGGCTGAGGCGCA
>JPPB01000234.1 GCA_001483205.1 alpha proteobacterium 3107 | reverse complement strand
GCGTCCGGCCCGCACGGTAGGCGCGAACGCGCCGCCCCGTGGGGGGGCGGGTCGGCGCGGCTTGGGCAGTTCCGCCGGGCGGGATCAGAGCCGGAACTTGGACTCAAAATTTGAGCGTAAGGCTATACGTCGTCAGGCCATAGCGCAAAGCTCACGCGAACACTCCGGGCCGGACGCGACGACCGCACACCCGTTTTTCCGCTTCCCAACCAACCGGCTGAAGTGGTGAGCCGTGCAGGATTCGAACCTGCGACCCACTGATTAAAAGTCAGTTGCTCTACCAACTGAGCTAACGGCCCACGTAACGCCCTCACCTAGAAAAGCCTGACCGACGGGTCAAGGGCGAAAACGTCGCCAAGACGCCTCTGGTCAGATTTTTCCGTCTCGCCTATATGACGCGGATGGAGTCTGCCCGTCAACATATCCCCGGCCTGCGGTTTCGCAAGATGCACGGCCTTGGCAATGATTTCGTCATTATCGATGGCCGCGGTGGTGCGCCCGCCCTGACCGGGGCCGCCCTGCGCGCCATCAGCCACCGGCACCTCGGGGTCGGATGCGATCAGATCGCCCTGATCGGGGACGCGCGGGATGCCGGGGACGCCGATGTGCAGGTCACCTTCTATAATGCCGACGGTTCGGTCTCGGGTGCCTGCGGCAATGCCAGCCGGTGCATCGCGCGGCTGTTGCTCGACGAAGCGCCGTCGCGGACAACGGTGACAATGCGCACCGCGCGCGGGGTTCTGCCCGCCTGTCTGACCAAGGACGGAGAGGTCAGCGTCAACATGGGCGCGCCGCAACTCGAATGGCAGGACATTCCGCTCGCCCGCGCGACCGACACGCTGAACCTGCCGATTGAGGGCAGCCCCAGCGCAACCGGCATGGGCAACCCGCATTGCACGTTTTTTGTCCCCGACGCCGGGGCGGTTGATCTGAACAGCTTTGGCCCGAAGACAGAACACCACCCGCTCTATCCCGAACGGACCAATGTGCAGGTCGCCCATATCGCCGGTCCTGACCGCATCCGGATGCGGGTGTGGGAGCGGGGCGTGGGGGTCACCCTTGCCTCCGGCTCTTCGTCCTGCGCAACAGCGGTCGCCGCCGCCCGGCGCGGCCTGACCGGGCGCAGGGTGCAGGTTGATCTGGACGGCGGCAGCCTGATCATCGACTGGCGGCGCGACGGGGTGTGGATGACCGGCCCCACCGCCCATGTCTATGACGGCATCCTGACCGGTGAATTTCTGGGGGCGGTCTGATGGGTGCGCCGGTCTTTGCCACTCTGGGCTGTCGGCTCAACACCTATGAGACCGAGGCGATGAAACGGCTTGCGGCGGACGCCGGGGTCGAGAACGCCGTCATCGTCAACACCTGCGCGGTGACGGCAGAGGCGGTGCGCAAGGCGCGTCAGGAAATCCGCAGGCTGCGGCGGGAACATCCCGGCGCGCGCCTGATTGTCACCGGCTGCGCCGCCCAGACCGAACCCGAAACCTTCGCGGCAATGACAGAGGTTGATCGGGTCATCGGCAATGCCGAAAAGATGCGGGGCGACATCTGGCAAACCATGGCCCCGGATTTCACCGGCAGGACGGAGCGGGTGCAGGTTGACGACATCATGTCGGTCCGCGAGACCGCCAGCCACCTGATTGACGGCTTTGAGGCCCGCGCGCGGGCGTATGTGCAGGTGCAGAACGGGTGCGATCACCGCTGCACCTTTTGCGTCATCCCTTATGGCCGGGGCAATGCGCGCTCTGTCCCGGCGGGGGTGGTTGTGGAACAGATTAAGCGGCTGGCGGGGCGGGGCCATGCGGAAGTGGTGCTGACCGGGGTGGACCTGACCGCCTGGGGCGCGGACCTGCCGGGGCGACCGGCGCTTGGCGATCTGGTGATGCGCATTCTGAAACTGGTGCCGGATTTGCCGCGCCTGCGCCTGTCTTCCATTGATCCGGTCGAGGTTGATGAGGCCCTGATGCAGGCGATTGCCACCGAGCCGCGCCTGATGCCGCATCTGCACCTGAGCCTTCAGGCGGGCGATGACATGATCCTGAAGCGGATGAAACGCCGCCATCTGCGCGACGATGCGATCCGCTTTTGCGAGCAGGCGCGCCGCCTGCGACCCGATATGGTCTATGGGGCTGACCTGATTGCCGGGTTTCCGACCGAGACCGGGGTGATGTTCGGGAACACGCTGAAGCTGGTCGGCGAGTGCGGCCTGACCTGGCTGCATGTGTTTCCCTATTCGCCGCGCAAGGGGACGCCCGCGGCGCGGATGCCGCAGGTGGACGGCAGGACGGTGCGAGAGCGGGCGGGGCGTCTGCGCGCTTTGGGACAGAGGCAGGTGCGGGCGCATCTGGAGGCCCAGATCGGCAGGGCGCACCGGGTGCTGATGGAGACCCCGCGCACGGGCCGCACCGAGCAGTT
>JPPB01000233.1 GCA_001483205.1 alpha proteobacterium 3107 | reverse complement strand
AACCCTCCCTCGTTTCATCATGGAAAACTTTGAATCACATATCAGTTTATAAGTCTACGCTCTAGGGTGCACTTTCTGGGGACTTCCGCATAATGGTGCATAAGCGGCCAACCCGTCCGCTGCCCTCACCGTTCTTGTGAAAGTCGTTGCCCATATCCCCACCGGAGCCGGACCTCATGCGAGAGGTCTTTTGCAGAAAAACCCCCTCAGCCGTCCCGCCCCGGCGCGCCGCCCTCAAAGACATTCTCCCGCTGATAATCGCAGGGCGCTTCCTGCATTTCCAGATGCAGGCCGGGGCCGTCATAGGGATGGGCGCGGGCAAGCTCTTCATCAAACTCAATACCAAGGCCGGGGGCCGTCGGCACCTCGACAAACCCCTCTTCCCACCGGATCGAATGCCCGATAAGCTGCATGTGGAACGTGCCCCCGGTCTGGATCGTCTCGACCATCAGCAGGTTCGGCAGCGTCGCCGCCAGTTGGATATTGGCCGCCCATTCGACCGGCCCGGCATACAGATGCGGCGCGATCTGGGCGTTATGCACCTCTGCCAGTGCCGCGATCTTTCGCGCCTCCAACAGCCCGCCGCAGCGCCCCGTCGCCGGTTGCAGGATGGCCGCAGCACCTGCACTCAGCAGAGGCGCGAACTCAGCCTTGGTTGTCAGGCGCTCTCCGGTCGCGACGGGCACAGAGGTCGCCCGCGCCACCTGCGCCATCGCCGCGATATTGTCGGGGGGGACGGGTTCCTCGAACCACAGCGGGTCATACGGCTCCAGCGCTTTGGCCAGCCGGATCGCGCCGCCGGTGGAAAACTGCCCGTGGGTGCCGAACAGAATGTCCATCCGCCCGCCCGCCACCTCTCGCACCGCCTTGCAGAACGCCGCCGAGCGGGCGATGTCGGACAGGGCAGGCATGTGGCCGCCGCGCAATGTATAGGGGCCGGCAGGGTCGAACTTCACCGCCGTAAACCCCCGCCGTGCCATTTCCGCCGCGCATTCGGCGGCCATCCCGGGCGAGGTCCAGAAGGCGCGCATATCCTGGCCGGGCAGGGGATAGAGATAGGTGTAAGAGCGGACACGCCGGTTCATCAGCCCGCCCAGAAGCGCGTGAACCGGCCGCCCCCGCGCCTTGCCGAGAATATCCCAGCAGGCGATTTCCAGCCCCGAAAACGCGCCGATGATGGTCAGATCGGGTCTCTGGGTAAAGCCCGAGGAATAGGCGCGGCGAAACATCAGCTCGATGTTTTCCGGGTTCTCGCCCTGCATGTGCCGCCCGAACACATCGGCGATGACCGCCTGCATCGCCTTTGGCCCGACCGAGGCGGCATAGCATTCCCCATAGCCGGTGATGCCGTCATCGGTGGTCAGCCTGACAAAAATCCAATAGCGCCCGCCCCAGCCCGGCGGCGGCGGCCCGACGACAAAAACCTCCAGGTCGCGGAGCTTCATTCCCCGGCCCCGCCGAACAGGATGACATTGCGCCGCGCCGCGCCCGCCCTGGTGTCGGCAATCGCCTCGTTGATCTGGTCAAGCCGCCAGCGCCCGCTGACCAGTTCGTCGAGTTTCAGGCGACCCTGCCGGTAGAGCGCAACCATCCACGGGATGTCGCGCCTCAGCACCGTGTCGCCCATGCAGGAGCCGATCATGCCCAGCCCGTCATAGGTGACCAGCCCCGGATCATACCCGGCCACCGCGCCGCTATGCGGCATTCCGACCATCACCATGCGCCCGCCGGGGGCAAGGTATCCGGGGGCACTGTCATAGGCGGGGACTGCGCCGACAGTTACCAGCACCGCATCCGCCCCGCGCCCGCCGGTGATGTCCCTGACCGCCCGCGCCGCCCCGTCGCCCGCCCGCACACCGTGGGTTGCGCCGAAATCGCGGGCTGCTTCGAGCTTACCGGCAGAGACATCGACAGCAATCACATGGGCGGCCCCGGCGATGAAAGCCCCCTGAATGGCGTTGAGGCCAACCCCGCCCGCGCCGATCACCACCACCGATTCGCCCGGTCGCACGCGGCCCGTGTTGATTGCCGCGCCCATGCCGGTGATCACCCCGCAGGACAGAAGCGCCGCCGAGGCCATCGGCATATCGGGCGGGATCGGCGCGATCTGGCTCTGGTCCGCCACCACCCGCTCGGCAAACGCCCCGACCTTCATGCCCTGTTCGACCGGATTGCCGCGCCCGTCGGACAGCACACCGTTCATCCGGTCATAGGGAGTTTCGCAAAGGGCAGGGGCGGCGGTCGCGCAACTGTGGCAGTGCCCGCAGGCCCGCAGGAGCGTCACCAGTACCGTATCGCCTGTGGCCAGGCCGGTCACACCGTCGCCCAGGGCGGTGATGCGGCCCGCAGCCTCATGGCCATAGACCGCAGGCAGGTCGCCGCCCCAATCGCCCTCTGCTGCGTGAATGTCGGAATGGCAGATGGC
>JPPB01000232.1 GCA_001483205.1 alpha proteobacterium 3107 | reverse complement strand
CGCCTGCCGGGGGGCAGGCAGGCGCTGCCCGGCGTTCCGCCGGGCGGGACATTTGGCCGTCGATGCGCCATCATGCAAAGGTCTCCGCGATGGGCAACGGTGTTGGGCCTGATCCATGAATGACCGCCTAAGGCAAAGAGAGGCGTTCATCCGCGCCGCAGGCTGGGGGCGCGCGGCGGCCACCGAGGTCGCCGGGGATGCGTCGGCCCGCCGCTACGCCCGGCTAAGGCAGGGGGCGCGCACCGCAATCGTCATGGACTGCCCCGAAGAGGCGGGCGACATCGCGCCTTTCCTGGCCATTGCCGCCCATCTGCGCGGGTGCGGGCTGAGCGCCCCGGACATTTTCGCCGAGGATCGCGCGGCGGGGTTCATCCTGATGGAAGACCTGGGCGATGACCTCTATGCCCGCGTGTTGCGCCGTGATCCGGGCGGCGAGGGCACGCTCTACAAATCAGCGGTCGATGTGCTGCTCTGCCTGCACGACTGTCCCGCGCCCGTGGCCCTGCCCGCCTATGACCCGCCCGAAATGATCCGATACATCGCCCCGACTTTTGAGTGGTATTGCCCGGTGGCATCCCCGGACGCATTCGCGGCGATTTCCGCGGGGCTAAAGACCATGCTGGCAGGGGTTCCGTTGCAAGGGGATGTCATGGTCCTGCGCGATTACCACGCTGAAAACCTGATCTGGTTGCCGGGGCGCTCCGGCCCCGCGCGCACCGGGCTGCTCGATTTTCAGGACGCGATGACCGGGCACCGGGGGTATGACCTGATGTCGCTGCTTCAGGACGCGCGTCGGGATGTATCGGACGATTGCGCCGGGGCGATGGTTGCGCGCTATGCCCGTGCCGCCGGTCTGCCGCAGGATGCGCTGCTGGCCGCCTGCGCCGTTCTGGGCGCACAGCGTGCCCTGCGCATTCTGGGCGTCTTTGCCCGTCTGGCCCGCACGGGCGGCAAGCCGCAATATCTCGACCTGTTGCCGCGCGTCTGGGGCCATCTGCTGGCCAATCTGGAGCACCCCGCCGCCGCGCCGGTCCGCAGGACGGTTCTGTCCGCCCTGCCTGCCCCGGATGCGGATCACAGGAAATGGTTGCGATGCGCATGACGACAGAACGCCCCGCCGCCCTGATGCTGTTTGCCGCCGGGTTCGGAACCCGCATGGGGCCGCTGACCGCTGACCGCCCCAAACCGCTGATCAAGGTTGCGGGCCGCGCGCTGATCGACCGCGCCCTTGATACTGTGGCGGGGGCAGAGGCCGGGGCCGGGACGGTCGTTGTCAACCTGCACTATAAGGCGCAGATGATCCGCGACCACCTTGCCGGGCGAAAGGTGGCGTTTTCCGATGAAACCGGGGCGATTCTGGAAACCGGGGGCGGGTTGCGCAAGGCGCTGCCGCTTCTGAACCATGATCCGGTCTATACGCTGAACGCTGATGCGGTCTGGTCCTGCCCCAACCCGCTCGACCTGCTGGCGCGGGCCTGGGACGGGGCGCGGATGGAGGCGCTGTTGCTGCTGATCCCGCGCGCGCGGGCCACCGGGCATCGCGGCGACGGGGATTTCCGGCTGTCAGAGGCCGGTCAGATCACGCGCGGCGCGGGCATGGTCTATTCCGGCGCGCAGATCATCCGCACGGGGGGGCTGGCAGAGGTCAGTGAACAGGCGTTTTCCCTCAATGCCCTCTGGGACCGGATGATCGCGCGGGGGGGGCTGTTCGGCCTGCCCTATCCGGGCCGGTGGTGCGATGTCGGCACGCCGGAAGGGGTCAGCCTTGCCGAGGCGATGCTGGCAGAGGAGGACGCCGCCGATGCCTGACCCCCGGCCTGACACCCTGTTTGCCCCCCGGCCCGGCCCGCGCCTGTTCGCCACCCCGCCGGGGGTGGATTTCGCCATGGCGCTTGTGGACGGGCTGCGCGGGCGGCTGAAAGGCCACCCGCCCGAGGCAATGGCCCGCGTCGAATTGTTCGTCAACACCCGTCGGATGCAGCGGCGGATACAGGCGTTGTTTGATCAGGGGCCGCCCGGATTTCTGCCGCGCATCCGGCTCTTGACCAACCCGGAACACCTTGACCCCGCTGTCGCGCCGCCTGCCTCAACCCTGCTGGAGACCCGGCTGGAGCTTGCCCGCCTTGTCCGCGGGCTTATCGCGGCAGAGCCGGACCTCGCCCCGCAGACCGCCGCCTTTGATCTGGCCGACAGCCTGATTGCGCTGACCGAGGAAATGCACGGCGAAGGGGTCGGCGCGGATGTCTTCCGCACCCTTGATGTGACCGATCAGTCCGGCCACTGGGCACGGGCGCTGTCGTTCCTGCAACTGATCGCGCCCTGTTTTGATGTGGTGGCTCCGGGGGTCGAGGCCCGCAGGCGCAGGGCGCTCAATCATCTGCTCGCCCGGTGGCGCGCCACGCCCCCCGATCATCCGGTTATCGTCGCCGGGTCTACCGGATCACGGGGGACGACCGGGATGCTGATGCGCGCGGTTGCCCGGTTGCCGCGGGGGGCGCTGATCCTGTCCGGTTTCGATTTCGACCAGCCTGCACATGTCTGGGACAGCATGGCAGAGGCGATGACCGACGAAGATCACCCGCAGTTTCGCTTTGCCCGGCTGCTGGATGCGCTGGGCTGCGGGCCGGGGGATGTTCAGGCGTGGAGTGGCGCGCGCGCCCCGTGCCCGGCGCGCAACAGGCTGGTGTCGCTGGCACTGCGCCCCGCACCGGTGACCGATCAGTGGATGACCGACGGGCCGGGGCTGGCAAATGTCGGGGCGGCCCTTGCGGACGTGACATTGCTGGAGGCCGCATCGGGCCGGGAAGAGGCCGCCGCCATCGCGCTCCGGCTGCGCAAGGCGGCAGAGGACGGGAAGAGGGCGGCGCTGATCTCGCCCGACCGGCATCTGGCACGGCAGGTCACCGCCGCCCTCGACCGCTGGGGGATCATCCCCGATGACAGCGCCGGATTGCCGCTTGCGCTGTCGGCACCGGGCCGGTTTTTGCGCCATGTGGCGGCGCTGTTCGGCCAGCGGCTGACCACCGGGGCGTTTCTGGCCCTGCTCAAGCATCCGCTGACCAATACCGGCGCGGACGCGCGCGGGCAGCATCTGCTGTGGACGCGGCGGCTGGAGCTGTGGCTGCGCGACCGGGCCGTGGCCTTTCCGCTGGACGCTGACCTGACCGGATGGGCCGCAGGCGATGAGGACAGAGAGGTCTGGGCGCAATGGCTGACCGGGCTGGTGGAGGGCCATGAGCGCGCGGGCGTCCGGGAGCTTTCCGAACATATCCGCTGTCACCTGCGCCTTGCCGAGGCGCTGGCCGCAGGGCCGTCCGGCGGCGACGGGCATGAGCTCTGGCGGCAGGCGGCGGGCCGTGCGGCAAGGGAGCTGATGGAAGAATTGGGCCGGGCGGCGGGCGCAGGCGGGCCGGTGTCGCCCCCGGAATACGCCGCTTTGCTGCACGGGCTGATGGCGGGCCGGGACATCCGCGACCCGGATCGCCCGCATCCCGGTATCCTGATCCTGGGCCTGCTGGAGGCCCGCGCACAGGGGGCCGATCTGGTGATCCTCGGCGGGCTGAACGAAGGCGTCTGGCCCGCCCGGCCTGCCCCCGATCCGTGGCTCAACCGGGATATGCGCCGGGCGGCGGGCCTGTTGCTGCCGGAGCGTCGCATCGGGCTTGCCGCCCATGACTTTCAACAGGCCGTTGCCGCGCCGGAAGTCTGGCTGACCCGTGCGATGCGGGATGCAGAGGCCGAAACCGTGCCGTCGCGCTGGCTGAACCGGGTTATGAACCTTCTGAACGGGCTGCACGGGCAGGGCGACGGGAACGGCGGGGCGGCGGCGCTGGCGGCAATGCGGCAAAGGGGCGAGGGCTGGCTGAGGCTGACCCGCACATTTGAGGCCCCGACTGCCACGGTCGCCCCGGCAAAACGCCCTGCGCCCCGCCCGCCCGCGCATCAGAGGCCGCGCCGCCTGTCCGTGACCCGGATCGAGACGCTGATTCGTGACCCCTATGCGATTTACGCGGAACATATCCTGCGCCTGAAGCCGCTCGGCCCGATCAACCCCTTGCCGGATGCGGCGGCGCGGGGGGTGATCCTGCACCGGGTTCTGGAACGGTTTCTGACCGAGGGCGGCGCGACCCGCGATGACCTGATGCGGATCGCGCAAGCGGTTCTGAACGACTGTGTGCCCTGGCCCGTTGCGCGGCGGCTGTGGCTGGCCCGGCTGGGCAGGGCCGCCGACTGGTTCATCGAAACCGAGGCCCGGCGGCGCGAAACCGCCACCCCGCTTGCGCCGCCGGAACAGCAGGGCGAACTGGCGCTTGAGGGCGTCGATTTCACCCTGACCGCCAAGGCGGACCGGTTCGACCGGGCAGAGGACGGCGCAATCCTGATCTATGACTACAAGACCGGAAAGCCGCCAAGCCCAAAGGAACAGACCCATTTCAACAAGCAGTTGCTGCTGGAGGCGGCGATGGTCGAGCGCGGCGGGTTTCCGGTGCCTGGCCCGGCGCGCGTCGCGGGCGCATATTTCATCGGGCTGGGGGCAAAGCCCGAGGAAGTTCAGGCCCCGATTGATGATCCGGGGCTTGATGAGGTCTGGCGACAGTTTCAGCGGCTGATCGGGGCGTGGTCCGGCGACGGGCGGGGGTATACCTCTCGCCGGGCGGTTGCGACACAGCGGTTTGAGGGCGCGTATGATCACCTCGCCCGGTTTGGTGAATGGAATGAGACCGACGACCCCGTGCCGGAGCAAATGCCATGACCGGGCGCGATGCGGCAACACAGGCGCAGGCGCGCGCGGCGGACCCGGCCGGCTCTGTCTGGTTGTCGGCCAATGCCGGGTCCGGCAAGACGCGGGTGCTGACCGACCGGGTGGCCCGGCTGTTGCTTGACGGGGTGTCGCCGCAGAATGTTCTGTGCCTGACCTACACCAAGGCCGCCGCCTCAGAGATGCAGAACCGCCTGTTCGCGCGGCTGGGGAGCTGGGCGATGGCGGAAGAGGCCGCCCTGCGCCAAAGCCTTGCCGACCTTGGGCTGACGGGCCGGATCAGTGATGCGCGCATTGCCGGGGCGCGGCGGCTGTTCGCCCGCGCGATAGAGACCCCCGGCGGGCTGAAAATCCAGACCATCCATTCGTTTTGCGCCGCCCTGCTGCGCCGGTTTCCGCTGGAGGCCGGGGTTTCCCCGCAATTCCGGGAAATGGATGATCGTTCGGCAACTGCACTGCGCAATGCCGCGCTCGACCGGATTGCCGCAGGGCCGGATGCGGGGGTGCTGGACCGGCTGGCGGCGTATTTGTCCGGCGATGATCTGTCCGATCTGATGACGGCCATCGCCGGGGCGCGCGATATGTTCGGCCCGGTCCCCGACCGGGATGCGATTTGGGCGGCGCTCGGCCTGCCTGCGGATATGTCAGAAGAGCGGATTCTGCGTGATCTGGGCCTGGAGGGGGACAGGGCGGCATTTTCCGCATTGCTGTCGGCGCTTCGGGGCGGGTCTGCCAACGACACAAAGGCGGCGGAGAAACTTCAAGCCGTTGATCCGTCCTGCCTGCGTCTGACGGACCTGCCCGTCCTTGAAAACGTCTTTCTGACCGGGCCAAAAGCAAAAGCCGGGGCCTATACCGCCAAAATCGACGCCTTTCCCACCAAAGCGACGCGCAACACACTTGGCCCGCAGATGGACGCCATCAACGCCCTGATGGGGCGGGTGGAACAGGCGCGGCACCACCGGTGCGGGCTTTACACCGCCGGAAAAACCCTGGCCCTGCATGAGTTCGCCGCCGTATTCCTGCGCGAATATGACCACGGCAAGAACGCCCATGGCTGGCTGGATTTCGATGACCTGATCCTGAAGGCACGGGCGCTTTTGACCCGCCCGGAAGTGGCGCAATGGGTGCTGTTCCGGCTGGATGGCGACATTGACCATATCCTCGTGGATGAGGCGCAGGACACCAGCCCCGAACAGTGGCAGGTGATTGAGCAACTGACGCGGGAGTTTGCCGCCGGGCAGGGGGCGCGGGCAGACACGCACCGGACGATCTTTGTCGTTGGTGACAGGAAACAGTCGATCTTTTCCTTTCAGGGGGCCGATCCGCAGGAATTTGACCGGATGCGCGCCGAATTTGCGGGCAGGCTGAAGGTGGCGCGCCGCCCCTTTGAAACCATGAAACTGGAACATTCCTTTCGCTCTGCCGCGCCGGTTCTGCGGCTGGTCGATGCGGTGTTCGGCGGGGGTGACGGCGACGATGGCAGCGACGGCACCGGATGGCAGGACCGGCATATCGCGTTCCGGACCACCATGCCGGGCCGGGTGGACCTCTGGCCTGCGGAGCCGAAAGCCGAAACCACCGACCCCGGCGAGTGGTATGCGCCGGTGGACCGGGTGGCGGAAAACCACCACATGGTTATCCTTGCCAACCGGATTGCCGACCGGATCGGGGCCATGGTCGGGCAGGCGACGATCCCCGATACGGACAGGGCGGGCGGCTATCGGATGCGGCCTGTCACAGAGGGCGACTTTCTGATCCTGGTTCAGCGGCGGTCGCTGCTGTTTCAGGAACTGATCCGGGCCTGCAAGAACCGGGGCCTGCAAACATCGGGCGCTGACCGGCTGAAGATCGGGGCCGAGCTTGCGGTGCGCGACATCACCGCGCTGCTGTCCTTTCTGGCGACGCCCGAGGATGACCTGTCGCTTGCCGCCGCCCTGCGTTCGCCACTGTTCGGCTGGTCAGAACGGGATTTGCACGCGCTGGCCGCGCCGCGCCCCAAAGGCAGTGTGCTGTGGGCGGCGCTGCGCGGACAGGCGGACAGACACCCCGAAACGCTGGCAATGCTGGGGGCGCTGAGGGACGACACGGATTTCCTGCGCCCCCATGATCTGATCGAGCGCATCCTGATCCGTCACAATGGCCGCCGTCGGTTGCTGGCCCGGCTGGGGCCGGAGGCAGAGGACGGCATTGACGCCCTGCTGCATCAGGCGCTCGCCTATGAGCGATCCGACATTCCGGGCCTGACCGGGTTTCTGGCCTGGCTTGATTCGGATGAGGCAGAGGTCAAGCGCCGCCCGGAGACCGCCGGAAACCGCATTCGGGTGATGACCGTGCATGGGGCCAAGGGGCTGGAATCCCCCATCGTCATTCTGCCGGATACCGCCGCACACACCTCCCGCATCCGCGACGGGATACTGCCGGGCGCTGACGGCCCCGCGCTGTGGGCACCGCCCGCCGACATGCGGTCCGCGCCGGTCGCCGCGGCCCATGAGCGGCTGGTCACCCGGCAGGCGGCAGAGCGGGACAGGTTGCTCTATGTCGCCATGACCCGGGCAGAGAAATGGCTGATCGTCACCGGGGCGGGGGATATGGGCAAAGAGGACGGGCGCGCCTGGTATCAGCGGGTGGTCGCAGGGATGAAGCGCGCGGGGGCCGTGCCCTATGAGCTTGCCGAAGGCACGGGCCTGCGGCTTTCGGGCGGGGACTGGCCGGAAACTGCCGGAACCACGCCGCCCCCGCTCCCCACCGAAACGCCAATGGCGGCGGAAGGGATTCCCGACTGGGCGCATCACCCGCCACCACCACCGCCGGATACCCCCGCGCCGCTTGCGCCCTCTGCCCTTGGCGGGGCGAAGGTGCTGCCGGGGCCGGGGGGCGCTATGGCTGACGATGCGGCTGATGATGCGCCGCGCGATGACGGGCCGGAGCAGGAGGCCGCCATGCTGCGCGGCGCGCGCATTCACCTGCTGCTGGAGCACCTGCCCGCGCACCCGCGCGACCACTGGCCCGAACTGTCGCGGACCCTGCTGCGCGCGCGGTTTCCTGACGGCCCGGACGCTGACCTGCAAGACGCGCTTGCAGAGGCGGCAGGGGTGATCACCGCCCCCGGCCTCGGGTTTCTGTTTGCGCCCGACGCATTGGCCGAGGTTGATCTTTCCGCCACCGTGCCGGAGCTGTCCGGCCACCGGGTCAGCGGCGTGATTGACCGGCTGATCATCACCCCCGGCAAGGTGCTTGCGGTGGATTTCAAGACCAACGCCGCGATACCGGCCCGGCCAGAGGACACGCCCGACGGCATCCTGCGCCAGCTCGGGGCCTATGCCGCGGCACTGGGGCAAATCTACCCGGACCGGGAAATTGCCACCGCCATCCTCTGGACGGCATCGGCGACGCTGATGACCATCCCCCGCGGGATTGTGAAACAGGCACTGGAACAGGCCGCGCTCTCTTGACGCCCGGCGACCGCCTGCATAGGTTCCTGATCCGAACCCATACCCGCAGGAGACCCGGAAATGGCCACCGTAGCAGTCACCGACGCCACATTCGACGCCGAAGTCCGAAATGCCGATATTCCCGTTGTCGTTGACTTCTGGGCCGAGTGGTGCGGTCCGTGCAGGCAGATCGGCCCGGCGCTGGAAGAGCTGGCCGGGGAATATGCGGGCCGGGTCAAGATCGTGAAGGTCAATGTCGATGAAAACCCGGACGCGCCCGCGCAGATGGGGGTGCGCGGCATTCCGGCGCTGTTTTTGTTCCGGGACGGGCAGGAAGTGTCAAGAAAGATCGGTGCCGCGCCGAAGGCCGCTCTGGAAAGCTGGATCAGGGAAGCAATCTGAAAACGCAGCCGGGGGTGCGTATGTGCCCCCGGTTTCAGGGGAAAAGGCAAGGGGACGGCAGGATGGACAGGTTCCGCACACTCACCGGTATCGCCGCGCCGATGCCGCTGGTGAATATCGACACCGACATGATCATCCCGAAACAGTTCCTGAAGACGATTCGGCGCTCCGGTCTGGGGGTGAACCTGTTTGATGAGATGCGCTATGACGACGACGGCAACGAAATTGCCGATTTCGTCCTGAACCGGCCCCAATACCGCAAGGCGGAAATTCTGATCGCCGGGGACAATTTCGGGTGCGGGTCGAGCCGGGAACATGCCCCCTGGGCGCTGGCTGATTTTGGTATCCGGGTGATCGTTTCGACCTCGTTTGCGGATATTTTCTATAATAATTGCTTCAAGAACGGGATGTTGCCGGTTGTTTTGCCGCAGGCGCAGGTGGATGTGCTGATGCGGGACGCCGAAAAGGGCGCGAATGCCCGGATGACTGTTGATCTGGAAAACCAGACGGTGACCACCTCGGACGGCGAGAGTTTCGGTTTTGAGGTGGATGCCTTCAGGAAGCGGTGTTTGCTGGAGGGGCTGGACGACATCGACCTGACGATGGAGAAGGCCGCCGCCATTGAAAGCTATGAGGCCGGTGCTGCGATGGCCCGCCCGTGGGTGTGATGGCCTGCTGAGTGTGCCTTGCCGGGGGCGTGGCCCACGTTACATCCTCCTGTTGATTCGCAACGCACTGCACTCAATTCATAGCTTTTTTGGCATATGATCCCTCAAAAAACAGATTAAAATGTGGTGAATCGTCGCGGTTGCAGGTAAGATGACCGCAAGGACGGGCCGCAGTCATTGCGATGCCCGGTCGCATCCGGGGTAGAGGAAAATGGTTATCCGGCTGGCAGGGGCGTTCATCCGCGCTGCATTCACGGTGTTGCTGATCGCAATGCCGACCTTGCTGTTGCCAACCCTGTCATCGCCCCAAAGCACCCAGGTCGTGATGCTGATCGCGTTTTTTGCCGGGGCGCTGGTGCTGGTCGATTATGCCGCCCGCTATCCGAGTGTGGTTGAGTTCCGGGACGCGCCGCCCTTCAACCGCATCCGCTTTATGTCGCTCTTTATCACGGTCTTTCTGCTGACCATCATTGCCCGCTGCCGCACCGACCCGACGCCGCTGGCAGAGTTCGTGGCCGCCATCGGGGCATTGGTCGGGCACATGATTGACTTCCCCTTCAGCCCGGTTCGGCTGATCCTGTCGATGTTTCCCGCTGACACCGACCCGTCGGGCATCGAGGCGGTGCGCAAAAGCGCCGGTATCGCCTATCTGGTCTCGCTGGTGTCACTGGCGATTTTCGTCATCTTCATTCATGTGCGGAAATGGCCGAGGCAGGGCAAATTCAACATATGGGTCAACTTGCCGATCTTTGAGCCGACCGCAGGCGGTGATGTGACAGAGCGGCTAATCCTTGGTGCCCGGATTAACATTTTGTTAGGCTTTCTGTTGCCATTCTTAATCCCGCTGGTGGTCAGATCGGTGACGACCCTGTTTGATCCGATGGATGTCTATTCGGCACAACTCTTGATCTGGACGGTCTCGGCATGGGCCTTCATCCCGGCAAGCCTGTTCATGCGCGGGATCGCGATGGGGCGGATCGCCGGTATGATCCGGGAACAGCGCCGGATGCTGCGCAATCGCGCCGTCGATACCGAGGATTTGGCACCGGTCTGATCACCACCGGTCTGGTCATCGCGGCGGTGGTGTTGCTGCTGACCCCGGCCCCGGCGTCCCCGGCTGGCTCTGTTCGGGTTGCCACATACCATGTCGGGCTGACCCGCGACGGCCCCGGCCTGTTGCTGCGCGATATTCTGCGCGAACAGGACAGCCGGATCGGGGCGGTCATCAATGTCATCGCCGCCGCCGATCCCGACATTCTGCTGTTGCAGAAATTCGACTATGATCACGATCTGGTCGCGCTTGATGCCTTTGCCGACCGGCTGGGGCGGCGGGGCGCTGTCTATCCCCACCGTTTCGCGCTGTTGCCGAATACCGGCATGGCGACGGGCCTTGATATTGACGGCGACGGACGGCGGGGCGGGCCGGGGGACGCGCAGGGGTTTGGCAATTTCGCCGGGCAGGCGGGCATGGCGATTCTGTCGCGCCTGCCGGTCATGGGCAAAGATGTGCGGGATTTCTCGGATATATTGTGGCGCGATCTGGCCGGGGCGGGCAGGCAGGCCCTGCCTGTTGCGCCAGAGGTCGCCGGGGTGCTGCGCCTGTCTTCGGTTGCCCATTGGGATGTGCCGGTTGTGCTGCCCGGCGGGGGACGGCTGCATCTTCTGACCTGGCACGGGTCGCCCCCGGTCTTTGACGGCCCGGAAGACCGCAATGGCAGGCGCGGCGCGGCAGAGGCACTTTTCTGGGCGCGGTATCTGGAGGGCGGATTGCCGCACCCGCCGCCGGAGGGGCCGGTCGTGGTGATCGGCGTCGCCAATATCGACCCGCTCGATGGAGAGGGGCGGCACGGGGCGATCCGGCACCTGCTCGACCATCCGCGATTGCAGGATCCGGCCCCGCGGAGCGCGGGCGGCGCGGTGGCGGCAGAGGCGCAGGGCGGTGTCAATGCCGGGCACCGGGGTGATCCGGCGCTCGATACTGCCGACTGGCCGGACGGGACCGGCGCGCCGGGCAATCTGCGGGTGAGTTATATTCTACCGGGCCGGGGGCTGAAGGTGCTGGCCTCGGGCGTTCTCTGGCCCGACGGGGGAGCGTTTGGGGAAACCGTCATCGCCGCATCCCGGCACCGGCTGGTCTGGGTCGATCTGGCGCTGCCTGAGTGAGGGCTATAGCGTGAAACCCGGATTTTGAGTCCAAAGACCTCTGCATAATAGCTCAGCCGGGCAGCCGCCTGCCTGGGCGGGCGCTTTTCTAGACATTTCACATTGGCGATGCCCATGCCATAAAGCCCATACACTGCAAAGGGTTGAGGCGTTCAAAGCGCCTGCCGGGGGGCAGGCAGGCGCTGCCCGGCGCAAGCGCCGGGCGGACAGTTTGGCCGCTGATGCGCCATTATGCAGAGGTCTTTCCCCACGCTCCCCCGCACATTTCTTGACCCCTGCGGCGGAACCGGCTAGGCGGTCACCGACCTGTCGGACAAGGAAACTCCGCCCATGACAAACCCGTCGCTTCTCATCCTCGCCGGTGACGGCATCGGCCCCGAAGTCATGGCCGAGGTGCGCAAGGTCATCGGCTGGTTCGGCGACCGCCGCGCCCTCAGATTCGATGTCGGTGAAGACCTGATCGGGGGCGCATCCTATGACGCCCACGGAACGCCCCTGACGGATGCGGTGATAGCAAAGGCGCAGTCGGCGGACGCGGTTCTGCTGGGCGCGGTCGGCGGCCCGCAATACGACACGCTCGATTTCAGCCTGAAGCCCGAGCGCGGCCTGTTGCGCATCCGCAAGGACATGGACCTTTTCGCCAATCTGCGCCCCGCGCAATGTTTCGACGCGCTGGCCGATTTTTCCTCGCTCAAACGGGATGTCATCTCCGGCCTCGACATAATGATCGTGCGCGAGCTGACTTCCGGCTCTTATTTCGGAGAACCGCGCGGCATTTTCAGGGAAGGCAATGAGCGGGTCGGCATCAACACCCAACGCTACACTGAAAGCGAGATCGCGCGGGTGGCGCGGGCGGCTTTTGGTCTGGCGCGGCAGCGCAAGGGCAAGGTCTGTTCGATGGAAAAGGCCAATGTGATGGAATCCGGGGTGCTGTGGCGCGAGGTGGTTTCGGAAATTCACGCCGCCGAATATGCGGATGTGGCGCTGAGCCACATGTATGCGGATAATGGCGCGATGCAGCTTGTGCGCGCCCCCCGGCAGTTTGACGTGATCCTGACCGACAATCTTTTCGGCGACCTGTTATCCGATTGCGCCGCCATGCTGACCGGCAGCCTGGGGATGCTGCCGTCTGCCAGCCTTGGCGCGCCGATGGAAAATGGCCGCCCGAAAGCGCTTTATGAGCCGGTTCACGGCTCTGCCCCCGATATTGCCGGTCAGGGCAGGGCCAACCCGAGCGCGTGCATCCTCAGCTTTGCGATGGCGCTGCGCTATTCCTTCGGTCAGGGGGCAGAGGCGGACCGGCTGGAGGCCGCGGTGGGGGCGGTTCTGGCGCAGGGGATTCGCACGGCGGACCTGCTGAGCGCCCCGGATGCGACCCCTGTCAGCACCGCCGGGATGGGGGATGCAGTGATCGCGGCGCTGGAGGCCGGTCTGTGATGCGGGGCTGGCAGGCGGGGGGCCTCGGGTTCGGTGTCGGTCCGGCAAAGGAACGGGCTTGTCAAAGCCGCCGGGACACTGTAACCCGCACCCTTATCGGACGGAGTGTAGCTCAGCCTGGTAGAGCACTGTCTTCGGGAGGCAGGGGCCGGAGGTTCGAATCCTCTCACTCCGACCAGTATGGCCTGGCATCGTGATATGGATCACAGGCCCCGGAATTGTCGGGGCGGTGGCAGAGGCGGGTTGTGCCCTGTCCCGAGTGATGTGCATAATGGTCTGACAAAGACCTCTGCATATTGGCGCATCGGCAACCAAACAACCCGCCCGGCGGAACTGCCCAAGCAGCGCCCGCCCCGCCCCACGGCGGGCGCTTCGCTTCCGCCGGGTCGGGCGCTGCCCTCACCGTTCTTGTGAAACCCGTCACCTGTATCTCCGCCGAACCCGAACCTCATGCAGAGGTCTTCGGAAGGCCGCGCCCGGCTGCGTCCGGGGGGCGCGCGCCGCCCACCCCATTGAGGGGTAGACGGCGCGGCCCGGTCTTGCGACCGGGCG
>JPPB01000231.1 GCA_001483205.1 alpha proteobacterium 3107 | reverse complement strand
GCCTCTGGGCCGGGTCGGGGCGATCCTCAATCACGGCGCGTCGGATTTGCTGGAGGTCCGGGGGGGCGATTCAGGCAATGACGTGATGCTGCTGCCCTTCACCCGAAAGATCGTGCCGGTGGTTGATCCGAAGGCAGGCCGGATTATTGCCGACCCGCCGGACGGGTTGTCGTGAAAGGCCTCTGTATATTAACCGGGCCGGGCAGTGGCCCATGCCCAAGGGCGTCCGGGCGGACCCTGCGGCAAAGAGACAAGGGCCGCGTCCGGCCCGTCCCGACGTTCCGCCGGGCAGGATCAGGGCCGGGGCTTGGAGTCAAAATCCGGTCGTCAGAAAGACCTCTGCATATTGATCAAGCCGGGCAGCCGCCTGCCTGGGCGGGCGCTTTTCGTGACGGTCCATATTGGCGATGGTCTTGTCATAAAACCCATACGCTGCAATGGGTTGAGATGTTCAAAGCGCCTGCCGGGGGGCAGGCAGGCGCTGCCCGGCGTGCCGCCGGGCGGGACGATTTGGGGGCCAATACGCCTTTATGCAGAGGCCTTGCAGAGGTCTTTATGACCATGCGCGCGCCGTCCCGATCCTGCCGCTCTGCCCGCACCGGATGGCGACAAGGCGCGGTGCGGCCATGACCCCCCCAAAATCCCATGGCCGCCTGTCGATCCGCAGCACATCCCGCCCCCGCGCGTTGATACAGGACCGGCCCGCCCTGCAAGGGGTCTGGCAGGTCAGGGTCATCACCCTGTTCCCCGAGGCCTTCCCCGGCGTTCTCGGCGCGAGCCTGACCGGCAAGGCCCTGCATGACGGTCTCTGGCGGCTGGAAACCATCGACCTGCGACCATTCGGCGAGGGCCGCCACAGGAATGTCGATGGCGCGCCCGCAGGCGGCGGGCCGGGGATGGTGCTGCGCGCCGATGTGCTTGGCAGGGCGCTCGACCACGCGGGCGAACACACGCCGACAGACCGCGCCCGCTGGCCCGTCATCTGCCTCTCGCCCCGCGGCAGGCCGCTGACCCAGGCGATGGCCCGGCGGTTTGCGGCCACCGATGGCATGACCCTGCTCTGCGGGCGCTTTGAGGGCATCGACCAGAGGATCATCAACCATTACGACATTGAGGAAGTCAGTCTGGGCGATTTCATCCTCACCGGCGGAGAGATTGCCGCAATGGCCTTGATTGACGCCACGGTTCGCCTTATACCGCGCGTGCTCGGGAATCAGGCATCGCTCGGGGACGAAAGTTTCTCGGACGGTCTGCTGGAGCACCCGCACTATACGCGCCCCGCGGTCTGGAACGGTCGTGCGATCCCCGATATTCTTCTGTCGGGGCATCACGCGAAAGTCAACGACTGGCGGCGGGGCATGGCCGAAAGGCTGACAAAGGAACGACGACCTGACCTCTGGCGGGCTTACCGTGAACAGCATGGTGGGAACCCGGACGAAGACACAGAGCTCTGAGGGCGCGCAAATGCCGTGGGCGAACCACGGGGAAATATGAGGAGCGTATCAGATGGACCTGATCGCACAACTGGAAGCCGAGCAGATCGCCGCGCTCGGCAGGGATATTCCCGACTTCAAGGCGGGCGACACCATCCGGGTCGGCTATAAGGTGACCGAGGGCGCGCGCAGCCGGGTGCAGAATTACGAAGGCGTCTGCATCAGCCGCAAGCATGGCGAGGGCATTGCCGCATCGTTCACCGTGCGCAAGATTTCCTTCGGTGAAGGGGTGGAACGGGTGTTCCCGCTCTATTCCGGCAATATCGAATCGATCACCGTCGTGCGCCGTGGCCGTGTGCGCCGGGCCAAGCTCTACTACCTGCGCGCGCGCCGGGGCAAATCCGCCCGGATCGCCGAGGATACCCGTTACAAGCCCAGATCGGCCCGAGCGGAAGGAAGCAAGACATGAAGAAAGACCTTCACCCCGATTATCACGATATTGATGTCAAGCTGATCAGCGGCGAGATTGTCAGGATGCGCTCGACCTACGGGGGCAAGGGCGACACGCTGGCCCTTGAGATCGACCCGAGCGTTCATCCGGCCTGGACCAGTGGCGGCGTGCGGCTGGTGGACACCGGGGGCCGGGTGTCACGGTTCAAGAAGAAGTATCAGGGTTTGGGGTTCTGACAGTCTGACGCCCGGATTTTGAGTCCGAAGTCCCGGCCCTGATCCTATCGGGATACGGGCATGGTGTGATACGATACACCTCTCGAAAACAGTAAGGGCAGCGCCCGACTCTCAAGGGGGGAGCGCTGTCCCACCTCATTGAGGGGTGAGGCGGCGCGCCCGGCGCAAGCGCCGGGCGGGGCAACTTGGCCGCCTATGCACTATTATGCAGAGGCCTTTAGGAACGGCGCGCTGCCCCCGGCCCCCCCTTATCCGCGGATAAGGGCAACACTTCTGACCTATTCGCCGGGCCGGGTGGACGCCTGTTCGGGCAAGCGCTTTGCCG
>JPPB01000230.1 GCA_001483205.1 alpha proteobacterium 3107 | reverse complement strand
CTCAACATGTTGCAGTGTATGGGCCTTATGGCAATACCATCGCCAATTTGGACTGTCGGGAAAAGCGCCCGCCCAGGCAGGCGGCTGCCCGGCTGAGCTAATATGTCAGAGGTATTGCCCTTATCCGCGGATAAGGTGCGGCCCTATTTGCCGGGCTATGCAAAATCCGAAAGGCCGCGTCCGGCCCGCAAAAAGGGCGCGCGCCGCCCACCCCATTGAGGGGTAGACGGCGCGGCCCGACGTTCCGTCAGGCGGACGGTTTGGCCACCGACGCGCCAGTATGCAAAGGCCTTTCAGCCCAACCCCTTTTCCCGGAACAGCGCCTTCAGGTCCGTATTCGGGCGCGCCCCGATATGGCCGATCACCTCTGCCGCTGCCGCACAGCCCATGCGCCCGCAGGTCTCCAGCCCCTGCCCGGTGGCATACCCATACAGAAACCCGGCGGCGAACTGATCGCCCGCACCGGTTGCGTCCACGGGCACGATCTCGCTGACCGGCGCAACCGCCCTCTCCGCACCGCGCATCAGCACCACATCATCGCCGGACCGGGTGCAGACCACCAGCCCGCTCTCGCCCGCCGCCTGTTCCAGCGCCGATGACAGGTCAGTCCGATAAAGCGATTCCCACTCATGCCGGTTGCCGATCACATAGTCGAGTTCCCTGACCAGACGCCGGAAATCGCCCCGGTGCCGGTCAACGCAGAACGGATCGGACAGCGCGATCCCCGCCTTGCCCCCCGCCCCCCGACAAACCCGCGCGGCGCGCTCAAACGCCGCCTTACCCCCCGGTTTGTCATAGAGATAGCCCTCCAGAAACAGAATTTCGGCCTCTCCGGCCACGTCATCGGCCACATGCTCCGGCCCCAGTTCGGATGAAATGCCAAGATAGGTGTTCATCGAGCGCTCCCCGTCGGGCGAAACAAAGATCATGCTGCGCGAGGTCGGCAGCTCCCCTTGCGGATCGGGCGCGTTGACAAAGGCAACCCCGCCTGCCTCTGTCTGCTGCGCATAGAACCGCCCCGGCGCGTCATCATTGACCCGCCCGATGAACCCCGTCCGCAGCCCCAGATTGCCCAGGCCCGCCAGCGTGTTCGCCACCGACCCGCCCGGTGCTTCTGCGCGCTCTGTCATCGCGGCATAGAGGTGCTCCATCCGTTCGCGCTCCACCAGTTGCATGATGCCCTTGCGGATGCCCGCCTGCCTCAGAAAGCCGTCATCGCACCGGGTGATGACATCGACCACCGCATTGCCGATGCCCGCCACCTGAAATCGTTTGCTCATGGGGTTTTGTCCTCAAAGGGGCAGAGGTCTTGAATAAGGCAGTTCCCGCAGACAGGCCTGCGCGCCCTGCACACATAGCGGCCATGCAGGATCAGCCAGTGATGGGCGTGGCGCTGAAATTCGGCGGGCACATTGTCCTCGATGGCGCGCTCCACCGCGTCCACATCCCGGCCCGGCGCGATGCCGGTGCGGTTGCCGACCCGAAAGATATGGGTATCGACCGCCTGTGCCGGATGCCCGAACCACATGTTCAGCACCACGTTTGCCGTCTTGCGGCCAACGCCGGGCAGGGATTGCAGCGCGGCGCGCGACGAGGGCACCTGCCCGCCGTAATCCTCAACCAGTATCCGGCTGAGCCGGATCACGTTCCGGGCCTTCTGACGATAGAGACCGATGGTTTTGATATGCTCTGTCAGCCCTGCCTCGCCCAGGTGCAGCATCTTTTCCGGCGTGTCGGCGATTTTGAACAGCGCCCGCGTTGCCTTGTTGACGCCCGCGTCCGTTGCCTGCGCCGACAGGGCGACCGCCACCACCAGCGTATAGGCGTTCAGGTGTTCCAGTTCGCCCTTCGGTTCCGGCTCGGCCTGCCGGAAGCGGGTGAATATCGCGGCAAGTGTGTGATAATCGAGTTGTCTGGCCATGAAATGCAAGCGCCCTGCCCGGTTTCGCGCCGCACTCTAGTGTGTTTCAGCCCGGCGTTGAAGCCCCGAATATCGCCGGACCGGGGGGCCGGGGCGCTTTCCAGGCAACAGGGCCATTGACACCGCCGCCGCCCGCACCTAAAAGCCGCCCGTCCCCGTCCTGCTTAGGGTGGGGCATTCATTTGGTGTTGGCGGCCCCCGCAAGGGGATGCCTGTCGCCCGGTATCGGGAAAGGACAACGCCCTTCTGAACCTGTGAAGGAGACCAGAGGTGACCAAACGCACCGCTGCCAAATACAAGATCGACCGCCGGATGGGGGAAAACATCTGGGGTCGCCCCAAATCACCGGTCAACCGCCGCGACTACGGCCCCGGTCAGCACGGCCAGCGCCGCAAGGGCAAAATGTCCGATTTCGGCCTTCAGTTGCGCGCCAAGCAAAAACTGAAAGGCTATTACGGCGACCTGACCGAAAAGCAGTTCAAGCGCATTTTTCGCGAGGCCGCACGGGTGAAGGGCGATACCGGTGAAAACCTGATC
>JPPB01000229.1 GCA_001483205.1 alpha proteobacterium 3107 | reverse complement strand
GTTGGAACAGGGCGCGCAAAATATTCTTTCAATTCAATGGCCTGCAAGACTGCCTAAAAAATAGGCAAATCAGGGAAGCCACCGCAAAACAACGGATAATCCTGATCGGCCATAACTTGTCACCAGACTTATCCACAGAAACCGTGGACAGGTTTTTTCTTGCGCCGGGTCGGGTAAGATCACCGGTGAACCAGGAATCACCGCCCCGGCAGAATGACCGACGCAAACCACACCCCCCCCGCCGAAACCCGCCCGCGCGGGCACGCCTGCGTGCAGGCCTGCCTGAACGCGCTCGGCAATTCGCCGGGGGTCTACAGGATGCTGGATGCGGCGGGGCGGGTGCTCTATGTCGGCAAGGCGCGCAACCTCAGAAAGCGGGTCGCCAGCTATGCCAAACCGTCCGGCCATTCCGTCCGCATCGCCCGGATGATTTCGCAAACCGCCGACATGATGTTCCTGACCACCCGGACCGAGACCGAGGCGCTGCTGCTGGAACAGAACCTGATCAAGCAGCTCAAACCCCGCTATAATGTGCTGTTGCGCGATGACAAGAGCTTTCCCAATATCCTTGTCACCGGCGACCACCCTTTCCCCCGGATCAGAAAGCATCGCGGTGCCAGGACGGAAAAGGGCGATTACTATGGTCCCTTCGCCAGCGCGGGCGCGGTCAACCGGACGCTCAGCCAGTTGCAAAAGGTCTTTCTGCTGCGAAACTGCTCTGACGCGATGTTTGAAAGCCGCACACGGCCCTGTCTGCTGTATCAGATCAAGCGCTGTTCCGGCCCCTGCGTGGGCAGGATTTCAGAACGCGATTATGCGGCGCTGATCGCCGATGCCGAGCGGTTCCTGTCGGGCCGCTCCACCCGTGTGCAGGAAGAGCTGGCCCGTCAGATGCAGGCGGCGTCCGAGGCAATGGCGTTCGAGCGCGCCGCCGCGCTGCGCGACCGTATCCGGGCGCTGACCCAGGTGCAGAGCACGCAGGGCGTCAACCCGCGCGGCGTGGCCGAGGCAGACGTGATCGCGCTGCATACAGAGGCCGAACAGGCGTGTGTGCAGGTGTTCTTTATCCGCGCCAATCAGAACTGGGGCAATCACGACTTTTACCCGCGCACCGGGGCCGGGGCCGGGGCGGACGAGGTGTTGCAGGCCTTCATCGGGCAATTCTATGCGGACCGGATACCGCCCCGGCTGTTGCTGCTGTCGCATCCGATTGAGGACGCGGACCTGATGACCGCGGCGCTGTCGGACAAGGCGGGCAGAAAGGTGCGGATCGCCGTGCCCCTGCGGGGGGAAAAGGCCGAGCTGGTTGCAGGGGCGGCGCGCAACGCCCGCGAAAGCCTTGCCCGGCGCATGGCCGAGAGCGCAACCCAGGCCCGGCTGCTGAAAGGGCTGGCGGCGGCCTTCGGGCTGGATCAGCCGCCGCAGCGGATCGAGGTCTATGACAACTCTCATATCCAGGGGGTTCATGCTGTGGGGGCGATGATCGTCGCCGGGCCGGAAGGGTTCATCAAAAGCCAGTATCGCAGGTTCAATATCCGGGGCGAGGCGCTGACCCCCGGCGATGATGTCGGGATGATGAAAGAGGTTCTGGGCCGTCGGTTCCGTCGTCTGCTGAAGGAAGACCCGGAGCGGCGGGGCGAGGGCTGGCCCGATCTGCTTCTGATTGATGGCGGGGCCGGGCAGGTCAGGGCGGTGGCCGGGGTGATGGCGGAACTCGGTGTCGGGGATGTGCCGATGACGGGCGTCGCCAAGGGGGTTGACCGCGACCACGGCAAAGAGGTGTTCCATCGTCTTGGCCAGCGTCCCTTTGCCCTCGGGCGCAACGATCCGGTGCTGTATTTCATTCAGCGGCTGCGGGATGAGGCGCACCGCTTTGCCATCGGCGGGCATCGGGCAAGGCGGGCAAAGGCGGCAGGGGCGACGCCGCTTGACGATGTGCCGGGCATCGGGGCCACCCGCAAGCGCGCGCTTCTGTCCCATTTCGGCAGCGCCAAGGCGGTCAGCCGCGCCGACCTTGCCGATCTCAAGGCCGCGGACGGCATTTCCGATGGTCTGGCCGAAAGCATCTATGATTTCTTCCATGAAAAGGGATAGGGCTTCACCATTCTTCGCAAAATACGTATATTGCGAATAACAGGAGGCCCCATGACCAGCATTCAGAACTTTCCCGCTGCTGACCTCGCCCGCCGAACAGGCGATGTTCTCGACGCCGCCAGCCGTGCCCCGGTGGCCATCACCAGGCACCGCAAACCCCGTTTCGTGCTGATGAGCCTTGAGCGATACGAAGCCCTGACCGGCGGGGCGGATCAGCAGGCCCACACGCTTGATGACATGCCCGCTGAACTGAAGGCCATGATGATCGCGGCGCTGGAAAGAGACCTCGCGAACAATGGTGAGCAGGATGGCTAAACCCGTGGCCGGTGACGTGTTCACCTACCCGTTTCTCTGGGAAAAAACCTCTGCATGA
>JPPB01000228.1 GCA_001483205.1 alpha proteobacterium 3107 | reverse complement strand
AACTTCAGGTTGGGCGGGAGGCGACTGGCAGCGGAGGAGGAAGATGAAAAGTCACTTTTCGTTTGAAAAACACGCAGAATATGTGAAAGCGGAAATGCGCAAGTATATCTCGTATGAGCGTTTGGTCAGATATACGAAAGCGAATACTAAAATAGTGGTGGGGTGGTTTGTTTTCTACAGCGTGGCTTACGTTGGGATTGTTTATATATATATGTATCATCCGGATTACTTTCTCGAAAGCTATTATGGCCGCCGCGCGCCTTTTTTGATTTATTCAGGTCCACTGTTTCCGATGTTAATAATAATTTGGGAGTCGAACAGATGGGATCGGGAAAATCAGGATAAGTAGTATTTCTTCCGATCAATGAGCTTGCACAGGAGGCAATGATGGCGCGTGGAATAAGAATCGGTATAAACGCAAAGACACGCCGCCGCCGGACCCCGTTGACCCTGCCGATACTGGCCAGTTGCGCGCTGATGCTGCTTGCCTGTCCGCCGGGCGGGGCCAGGGCCGGTGAGGTCGTCGTCGCGGTCGCCGCCAATTTCCTCAACACGGCGGAAAGACTGGCGGGCCGGTTCGGGCACGACACCGGGCATCAGGTGACCCTTGTCAGCGGCTCGACCGGCGCATTATATGCTCAGATCGCCCAGGGTGCGCCCTATGGCGTTCTGCTGGCTGCTGACCAGAGCCGCCCGGCCCGGCTGATCGCCGACGGTCTGGCCGTGCCCGGATCGCGCTTCACCTACGCCCTCGGGCGCATATCGGTCTGGAGCGCTGACCCGCAAGTGCTCGCCGACGGGATCGGGCCGCTGAAGACCGGCGCTTTCCGCCACATCGCCATCGCCAACCCGGAACTCGCCCCCTATGGCGTGGCGGCCCGGCAGGCGCTGGCCGCTCTTGGCCTTGAGGATGCGGTGTCCGGCAGGCTGGTGCTGGGTCAGAATATCGGCCAGACCATGGCGATGGTGGCGACGGGAAACGCCGGGATCGGCATTGTCGCCACATCCCTCTTGAACGACGCAGAACGGGGCGGGAGCCGATGGGACATCCCCGAACGCGCCCATGACCCGATCCGGCAGGATGCGGTGCTATTGCATTCCGCGCGCGACCCGGCCACCGCCACGGCGTTTCTTGTTTTCCTTCAAAGCGATACGGCGCGGGCGATGATTGACGCCGCCGGATATACGGCCCCCCGATGACCTGGGCATCGACATTGGCATGGGCCGACCTGTCTCCGCTATGGTTGTCGGTGCGGCTGGCCGCGATTGCCACCGGGCTGTTGCTGATCCTCGGCACCCCGCTTGCCTGGTGGCTGGCGCGCACCCGGTCGCGCCTCAAACCGGTGGTAGAGGCCGTTACCGCCCTGCCGCTGGTGCTGCCGCCGACGGTGCTTGGCTTTTACCTGCTGATCCTGCTCGGCCCCGCCAGCCCGCCGGGCGCGTTCTGGGTTGAACTGACCGGCCAGGCGCTGACATTTTCCTTCACCGGGCTGGTGGTGGCCTCGGTGATCTATTCCCTGCCGTTTGCCGTCCAGCCCTTGCAGGCGGCGTTTGAAACCATCGGCGACAGCCCGCTGGAGGCCGCGGCCTCGCTGCGTGCCTCGCCCGTGGACGCATTCTTTACCATTGTCTGCCCGATGGCGTTTCGCGGCTATCTGACCGCCGCGATCCTCAGCTTTGCCCACACCATCGGCGAGTTCGGCGTGGTCCTGATGGTGGGCGGCAATATCCCCGGACAGACGCGGGTGATTTCCATCGCCATTTATGAACGGGTCGAGGTTCTGGATTACGCACAGGCGCATACCCTGTCGCTGATCCTGATCGGCGCGTCCCTGGCGATGCTGCTGGTTGTCTACAGCCTCAACCGCCGGTTTCCGGCCTTTCCGGGGCCGGGGCGATGACCGGGCTGTCGGTCGATATTCGTCTGGCGCGTCCGGGGTTCGGGATGGCCGTTGCCCATGAGTTTGCGGCGGGCGGGATCACCGCCCTGTTCGGGCGCAGCGGGGCAGGCAAGAGCACCCTTCTGCGCGTGATCGCCGGTTTCGAACCAAAGGCACAGGGCATGGTGCGATTCGGCGGGGCGGTCTGGCAGGATGCGCGCCGCTTTGTTGCACCGCACCGGCGGGGTGTCGGGTTTGTCTGGCAGGATACGCGGCTGTTCGGGCATCTGAGCGTTGCGGGCAACCTGCGTTACGCCGCGCGTCGGGCACCGGATGCGGCCTCTGTGATCCGGGGTGAGGATGTGATCGGGGCGCTGCACATCTCGCCGCTGATGGAGCGGCGACCGGCCACCCTGTCAGGCGGAGAGCGCCAGCGGGTCGCCATTGCGCGGGCGCTCCTGAGCGGGCCGGAGGTGCTGTTGCTTGATGAGCCTCTGGCCGCGCTTGACCTGAAGGCGAGGGCGGCGATTTTGCCGCTGATCGCCCGTCTGCCGCGCGCCTTCGGCCTGCCGGTGATCCATGTCACCCATTCGGTCGGCGAAGTGGCGCAACTGGCGGACCGGATGCTGGTGCTGTCCGGGGGCCGGGTGATTGCCGCCGGTGGGGTGGCGGAGTGTCTGGGAAGCGCCGATATTCTGCCCGCGACCGGGCGGTTCGAGGCAGGCGTGATGCTGGAGGCGCGGGTGATCGGCCATGACCCCGGTTTGCGGATGAGCTATGCGGCGCTTGGCGGGCATGTGCTGGACATCCCCGGCGTCAGTCTGGCCGAGGGCGAGACGGTTCGGCTGCGGATACGGGCGCGGGATGTATCGGTTGCGGTGAAGAAGCCGGAGGGCCTCAGCATCCGCAATATCCTGCCGGGGCGGGTGGTTGAGCTTGCCGCTGATCCGGGGACGGCCTTTGCCGAGACGCTGATCGACATCGGGGCCGGGCGGATACGGGCGCGCCTCACCCGTGCGTCGGTTGCTGATCTGGGGCTGTGCGAGGGGATGGAGGTGTTTGCGCTGATCAAATCGGTGTCTTTTGACCGGCGGATGGTGCCGCCCGCGCGGGGGGATGGCTGACCCGGTAAAGGAGGGCGCGCTGGACGGTTTGGCCACCGATGCGCCAATATGCAGGGCCTCGGGCGAATGTCATGCGCCTGTTACAAAACATTTGCACAAGCGTCACCCAACACCGCTAGACAGTGCCATGGCCGTATCCCGGCCCCCCAAGCGAATATCAGGAGCACCCTCATGCCTTTCGTGAAACCGATCACCACCGCCCTGGCAGGCGCCGCCCTCTGCGCAACCGCAACCACCGCCACCGCCCGCGACAACGTTCAGATCGCCGGGTCATCCACGGTGCTGCCCTATGCCTCAATCGTCGCCGAAGCCTTTGGCGAAAACTTTGACTTCCCCACCCCGGTGGTCGAATCGGGCGGCTCTTCCGCCGGTCTCAAGCGTTTTTGTGAAGGCGTCGGCGAAAACAGCATCGACATCGCCAATGCGTCCCGCGCCATCCGGGAAAGGGAAATCAAGGTCTGCACTGAGAACGGGGTCAGCGAGATCATCGAGGTCCGCATCGGTTATGACGGGATCGTCTTTGCCTCTGACATCAACGGCGATGCCTTCGCGTTCACCCCGTCCGACTGGTTTCTTGCCCTGTCCGACACGGTTCTGGTCGATGGCGTGCTGGCAGAAAACCCGCATACCACCTGGGATCAGGTCAACCCGAGCCTGCCCGCCCGGACCATCCGCGCCTTTGTGCCCGGCACCAAGCACGGCACCCGAGAGGTGTTCGAGGACAAGGTGATCCTGGCCGGCTGCGAGGCGACCGGCGCGTTCGACGCCCTGATGGCCGCCGCCGAGGGCGACGAAAAGGCCCGCAAAAAAGCCGCTGAAAGCGCTTGCATTGCCCTGCGCACCGACGGGGTTTCGGTGGACATCGACGGCGACTATACCGAGACACTGGCCCGCATCAACGCCACCAAAGACGCCATCGGCGTGTTCGGGCTGGCGTTCTATGAAAACAACACCGGCACCTTGCAGGTGGCCACCATGTCGGGCGTGACCCCTTCGACCGAAACCATCTCTACCGGTGAATATCCGGTTTCGCGCCCGCTGTTCTTCTATGTCAAGGCCGCTCATATCGGGGTGATTCCGGGGCTGAAGGAATATGCCGGGTTCTTCGTCTCGGACGAGATTGCCGGGCCGGACGGCCCGCTGGCCGAGTATGGTCTGGTCTCTGACCCGGAGCTTGCCGCCACCCAGAGCGCGGTTGCCGAAGAGCAGACGCTGGACGCGGACATGTAATCTGATAATAACATCCGGGGGCCGCACGGTTGGCCCCCGGTTGGTTCGTCCGGCTTTCTGCCCCCTTGTCCGTCTTGTCCGCCCCCCTTCTGCCCCGCCCGGAGCCCTCCATGCCCGTCACCTGGCTGATACCGAGCATCCTGTTGCTGGCGCTGATCGGCTATTGGGCGGGGCGCGCCCGTGCTCTTGCGGTTGCGGGCGGCGATACGCGGGCGCTGCATTCCCTGCCCGGTCACCACGGCGGCCATGTTGCCCTGTTCGCATCCGCCCCCGCCCTGGCGCTGCTGGTTGTCTGGCTGCTGACCCAGCCCTTTGTCATCAACGGCCGCGTCGCCGAGCTGATCCCGGACAGCGCCAACAGCGCCACCGGCGAAGGCCCCTCTGCCGCCCTGATGATGAGCGAGGTCCGGCGCGTGGCGGCGGGGCTGGATCTGGCCGTGCGCGAGGGCGTGATCACCGCCGGGCAGGCCGACAGCCCCAGAACCGGGGCTGACGACATGCGCGCATGGCTGGCCGGGGTCGGGGTGGCCCTTGGCGGCGAGACCGGCCCCTGGGTTCTGCCCGCCGCACAACGCTATCGCGCCCTCAGCGCCACGGGCCACCTGATGATGACCATTGCCGTCATCGCCCTGTCCGCCGCCGGGCTTGCCGGGGCGCTGCGCAGGGTCCGGCCACAGTTCCGCGCCCGCGACGTGACCGAGCGCGCGGTAAAGGCCGGGCTGTTCGCCGCCGCCTCTATCGCCATTCTGACCACCCTTGGCATCGTCCTCTCGCTTGTCTTCAACACCATCGAGTTTCTGCGCCTCTATCCGGCGGTTGATTTCTTCTTTGGCCTGACATGGGCCCCCAGTTTCGGCGGCGGGTCAGAGCTCGGCATCCTGCCGCTTTTGTGGGGCACGCTGTCCATCTCTGTCATCGCGCTTGCGGTCGCGACCCCGATCGGGCTGTTCGCCGCCGTCTATCTGTCCGAATACGCGACGCCCGCGATCCGCGCCTTTGCCAAGCCGCTGCTGGAAGTGCTGGCCGGTATCCCCACCACTGTCTACGGCCTTTTTGCCTTGCAGATCGTCGGGCCGCTGCTGGTTTCCGCCTTTGGCGAGGGCGGTGTGCTGGGGGTGACCTGGATGGGCAGCGGCACCGCGGCAATGACGGCGGGGCTGGTTCTCGGCGTCATGCTGATCCCGTTCATCAGTTCGCTGTCCGATGACATCATCAACGCCGTCCCTCAGACCCTGCGCGACGGCTCGCTCAGCCTTGGCGCAACCCGGTCAGAGACCATCCGGCAGGTTGTTCTGCCCGCCGCGCTGCCGGGGATTGCGGGCGCAATCCTGCTGGCGGCCAGCCGCGCCATCGGCGAAACCATGATCGTGGTGCTGGGTGCGGGCGCGGCGGCGCGTCTGTCGCTGAACCCGTTCGAGGCAATGACCACAATCACCGCCAAGATCGTCAGCCAACTGACCGGAGACACAGATTTTTCTTCGCCCGAGGCGCTGGTTGCCTTTGCGCTCGGCATGACGCTGTTCGTGCTGACTTTGGCGCTGAATGCGCTGGCGCTTTATATCGTGCGCACATACCGGGAGCAATATGAATGACCGGCCTTGCCGCCCCGACACCCGCCCCCACACCGTCGCCCCGTCCGGGCCGGGCCGCGCTGCTGGCCGCAGACCCGCGCACCCGCAAACGCAACGCCGCCGAAAGGCGGTTCCGCTTTTGCGGTGTCATGGCGATCAGCATTGGCCTGCTGTTTCTGGTGGTTCTGCTGGCCGCCATCGTCAGCAAGGGCGCGGGCGCGTTCCGGCAAACCTTTATCGCCCTTGAGGTGGAACTGCGCGAGGACACGCTCGACAAGAACGGCAACCGCGCCCCGGAAGACATCGCCAAGGCCTCTACCTTTGCCTATGCGCCGCTGTTGGGGGACGCACTGCTGGCCGCCATCCGCGACAACGGGATCACCACAGAGCTACAGACGCGCAAAGAGATAAAACCGCTGTTGTCGGCATCAGCGGCGGCGCAGGTCCGGGATTTCGTCATCGCCAACCCCGAGCGTATTGGCGAGACGGTAGCGTTCAGCGTGCTCGCCGCGTCCCGCGTTGACGGCTATCTGAAGGGCCGGGTCAGCCGCGATTCTGTCGCCCGAAGCAAGAATATGGACGCCCGGCATCTTGACCTGATCGACGCGCTGCGCGACGCGGGCGTGGTTGAAAAGCGCTTCAACCCGGCCTTTATCACCGGCACGGATGCCTCTGAGGCCCGCCCGGAACAGGCCGGGATCGGCGCGGCGATGCTCGGCTCTTTCTTTATGATGCTGGTGGTGCTGTTGCTGTCCCTGCCCATAGGGGTCGCCGCGTCGATCTATCTGGAGGAATTTGCCCCCCGCAACCGGCTGACCGATTTCATCGAGATCAACATCGCCAATCTTGCCGCCGTGCCGTCAATCGTCTTTGGCATTCTCGGCCTTGCCGTCTTTATCCGCTTTGCCCATTTGCCGCAATCCGCGCCGCTGGTCGGCGGGCTGACGCTGGCGCTGATGACCCTGCCGACCATCGTCATCTCGACCCGCGCGTCGCTGACCGCCGTGCCGCCCTCGATCCGTGACGCAGCGCTGGCGCTGGGGGCGTCGAAAATGCAGGCGGTGTTTCACCACACCCTGCCGCTGGCGATGCCGGGTATCCTGACCGGGGCGATCATCGGCCTTGCGCAGGCTTTGGGCGAAACCGCGCCGCTGTTGCTGATCGGGATGGTGGGGTTTATCGCCTCGACCCACCCGGACGGCCTTGCCTCGGGCTTTCTTGATCCGAACTCGGCCATGCCGGCGCAGATATACGAATGGGCCAAACGCGCCGATCCGGCCTATTATGAACGCGCCTGGGGGGGTATCATCCTGCTGATGCTGTTTCTTGCCGCCATGAACATCACCGCCATCCTGCTGCGCCGCCGGTTCGAGCGCCGTTGGTAGAACAGAGACCCGGGACACACTGAACGATGTATGACACCCCGCTGACAGAGGCCGATGTGAGCACAGAGGACGCCAAGATTCTGGCCCGAAACGTGCAGGTCCATTACGGCACCACCCATGCGATAAAGGATGTCTCGGTCGCCATAGGAGACAAGGCTGTAACCGCTTTCATCGGGCCGTCCGGCTGTGGGAAATCGACCTTTCTGCGCTGTCTGAACCGGATGAATGACACCATAGACGCCTGCCGGGTCAGGGGCACGATCCTGCTGGATGGCGATGACATCTATCACCGGCGCGTCGATCCCGTGCAACTGCGCGCCCGCGTCGGTATGGTGTTTCAAAAACCCAACCCGTTTCCGAAGTCGGTCTATGACAATGTTGCCTATGGCCCGCGCATCCACGGGCTGGCCAACAGCCGGGCCGATCTTGACCGGATCGTGGAAAAATCCCTGCGCCGCGCCGCGCTGTGGGAAGAGGTGAAAGACCGCCTGTCCGCCCCCGGCACCGGGCTGTCGGGCGGACAGCAGCAACGGCTGTGCATCGCGCGGGCGGTGGCGACCGAGCCGGAAGTGCTGTTGATGGACGAACCGTGCTCAGCCCTTGATCCGATTGCGACGGCCCAGATAGAGGATCTGATCTATGAACTGCGCGACAGGTTTTCGGTGGTGATTGTCACCCACTCGATGCAGCAGGCGGCGCGGATCAGCCAGAAAACCGCCTTTTTTCACCTCGGCCATCTGGTCGAATTTGGCGAGACCGGGCAGATTTTCACCAACCCCCAGGACCCAAGGACCGAAAGCTATATCACTGGCCGGATCGGATGAGGGCAGAAGCATGAACAGCGAACACATTCACACCGCCTTTGATGATGATCTTGAGATGATCCAGGCGCGCATAATGAAGATGGGCGGGCTTGTGGAACAGGCGATCCGCGACGCGACCAGCGCCCTTGAGCACCGCAACGAGGCACATGCCGAAAGCGTTCGCCGGCGGGACAGGGCGATTGATGCGCTTGAGGCCCAGGTGAACGCCGAGGCCGCCCGGATGATCGCCCTGCGTGCGCCTGCCGCCAGTGACCTGCGCACCATCCTGACGGTGATCAAGGTGTCCGGCAATCTGGAGCGGATCGGCGACTATGCCAAGAATATCGCCAAGCGCACCACCGTTCTGGCGCATTTGCCTGATGTCGGTGAATCGTCCGGCGCGATCCGGCGGATGTCGCGAGAGGTGGAGCGGATGCTGAAGGATGCGCTTGATGCCTATATCCGGCGCGATGCCGGGCTTGCCCATGAGGTGCGGGACCGGGATGAAGAGGTGGACCAGACATATAATTCCCTGTTCCGGGTGCTGCTGACCCATATGATGGAAGACCCGCGCAGCATAACCGCCTGTATGCACCTGCATTTCATCGCCAAGAATATTGAGCGCATGGGCGATCATGTGACCTCTGTCGCCGAGCAGGTGATCTATCTGGCAACCGGGGAAACCCCCGATGAGGCGCGGGCGAAAGGCGACAGAACCCCCTTTGCCGGAACCGAGGAAACAGAGGAATAGGCCCGTGGTGATGTCCCCTTCCCGCAAACCCGTGGTTCTGGTGGTCGAGGACGAAGCAGCCCAGCGTGAAATCCTGCAATATAATCTCAGGGCCGGGGGCTTTGCCGTCGTTCTGGCCGAAACCGGTAACGAGGCGCTGCTTAAGGTCGAGGAGGAACAGCCGGACCTGATCCTGCTCGACTGGATGCTGCCCAATGTTTCGGGGATAGAGCTGTGCCGTCAACTGAAGGCGCGCCGCCGGACCCGCGCCATTCCCGTGGTCATGCTGTCGGCGCGGGGTGAAGAGCCGGACCGGGTGCGCGGCCTTGAAACCGGTGCCGATGATTATGTGGTCAAGCCCTATTCGATGGCGGAACTGATGGCGCGGCTGCGCACCCAGTTGCGCCGAACGCACCCGGCGGCAGCCGGGGCGACGCTCGAATACAGGGATATTGTCGTGGATTGTGAAACCCATCGGGTGCGGCGCGGTGACCGGGCGCTGCATCTCGGGCCCACGGAGTTTCGCTTGCTGTCAACGCTGATGGAAAAGCCGGGCCGGGTGTGGAGCCGGGAGCTGCTGCTCGACCGGGTGTGGGGGCGGGATATTTATATCGATACCCGCACCATAGACGTGCATATCGGGCGGTTGCGCAAGGTGCTGATGTCAGACGGCGGGGATGACCCGATCCGCACCGTGCGCGGCTCCGGCTATGCGTTGGGGTGAGGGGGAAGTCCGTTTGCGGTTTGCAATTTTGAGTGTAGACGATATGTTGTAAGCAGATGATGAGGGGAAAGCTGGCATGGATTGGCCTACGATCGGGACAATTATCGGCACAGGCATCGCGTTGGCGGCGGTGATTGTTCCGGGGCAGCGCGAGTTGCGCCGCGACATTGCCAACCTGCGGGAGCGTATGGCGCGCCTTGAGGGGACAGTTGCATTGCTGGCGGGCGTTCTGACGAACCAGAAAGACAAGAACGCCCCATGACGGCGCGGCCCAGGCAGTTCCGCCGGGCGGGATCAGGGACGAGGCTTGAACTCAAAATCCGGGCGTCAGGTTATATTGGCGCAGGCAGGCGCTGCCCGCCGCGTCACCCGGCAGCGGCAATCCGGCGGATCACCGCCCCCGTATCAAGCCCCGCCACTGCGCCCGCCACCCGGCAACGGCGCTCTGACAACCGGGTAGCGACATACCCGTCCGACACCGCAGGCGGCCCGTGGCGCAACAGGACCGAGGCGGCCAGCAGCACCGCCGTCTCTTCGGCAAACCGGCGCGCATCGGCCTCTTCGGGCACCCCGCGCCAGCGCGCCCGCCACGCCTTCAGCGCCTTGTCAAAACGCCGGTCCGCGCCCCGCGCCGCCTCCAGTTCCGCGCCCAGCATCCCGGCGGCCCCCGCGTCCCGCGCCAGCGTTCGGATGATGTCGAGGCAGATCACATTCCCCGACCCCTCCCATATCGAATTGAGCGGGGCCTCGCGATACAGCATCGGCATCGGCGTGTCGTCCGTATAGCCCATGCCGCCCAGACACTCCATCGCCTCGCAGACCAGACCGGGGCAGAGCTTGTTGTTCAGAAACTTGGCCAGCGCCACGGCGACCCGCGCGAACGGTGCCTGCTCCGGGGCGTCAAATGCCGCCGCCACCCGCAGGCCAAGAGCGGTCGCCGCCTCCCAGTCCAGGGCCAGATCGGCCAGCACGACGCGCATCAGCGGCTGGTCGATCAGGCGACGACGAAAGACACGGCGACCGGCGCACCACCAATGAGCCTCTGCCAGGGCCGCGCGCATCAGCCCGGCGGGGGCCAGCGCCGTATCCAGCCGCGTGTGATGCACCATGCGGATGATCCGGCGGATGCCCTCGCCCTCTTCGCCCAGCCGCTCGGCCCATGCCCGGTGATATTCGATCTCAGCCGACGCATTGGCGCGATTGCCGAGCTTGTCCTTCAGCCGCATCAGGCGGATCGGGTTTTGCGCCCCGTCCGGGCACCAGCGCGGGACAACAAAGCATGTCAGCCCCCTTTTCGCCTGCGCCAGGGTCAGAAAACCATCCGACATCGGCGCAGAGCAAAACCACTTGTGCCCGGTCAGCCGGTATCCTTTGCCGTCCGCCTCGGCGCGGGTAGTGTTGGCGCGCACATCGGTCCCCCCCTGCCTTTCGGTCATCGCCATGCCCATGGTCGCCCCGGTCTTGCGGTCAGGCGGCGCAAAGCCGGGGTCATAGACGCGCGACATCAAGAGTGGCCGCCAGCGATCCGCGAGCGGGCCGGAAAGCGCCGGGATTGCCGCGTAGGTCATGGTCATCGGGCAGGCGGTTCCGGGTTCGGTCCGGCTTTGCAGATAGACCATGGCCGCGTGGGTCACATGCCCGCCTGTGCCGCCCTCCCACGGCAGCGCTGCATATCCGGCGGCCAGCCCGTGGCGCAGATGAGTGTGATAGCCGGGGTGAAACCGCACCTGATCAAGCCGCCGCCCGCCGCGGTCAAAGCTCAGCAGTTCGGGCGGATGACGGTTGGCGGCGCGCCCGGCCCCGACCATCTCTTCGCTGCCGAGCGCCCGGCCATAGGCGGCAAGCGCGCCCGCATCGGCCCCGAATACCGCGGCGTAGTGGCGCAATACCGGGTCTTCTGCCCACAAGTCACGCGCCCGTGGCGGCAGGGGTTGGTTCAGCGCGTCCGGCGCGTCCGGGGTATCCGGCATTTCGTGATCCTGCATGGCGGCGTCCCCTGACAGTGGGACCGTTGTGTGGCCCGAAGCCCCATCCTATCACAACCGCCCCTATCGGAAGGTGTGGAAAATCCGACACGCCGCCGGATTTGATGATTCACAAGACGGATTGTCTGTGGCATTATCACCGGACGGTTCGCAAAAAGACCGATCCGGGGCAGAAAATGAAGCAGAAAAACCCGACCATAGGAACAGCGGTCTCTTTCGCCATATGCATTGCGCTTGGCTTCTATTTCACCTTTGCGGCGATACAGGGTGATCATGGCCTGTTCCGGCGCATCCAGTTTGAGGCAGAGGCCGAGGCCCTGCGCGCCGAATTGTCAGAGATGGAGGCCCGGGTTGCGGCCCTGACCAACAAGACCCGCCGCCTGTCCGACGAATTTCTTGATCTTGATCTGCTGGACGAACAGGCACGCCGGGTTCTCGGCCTTGTCCGCTATGATGAAATTGTCATTCAGTGAGCGCGCCCTGCCCCCGGACAGACCGGGCGCGGCCCTTCTCACCCCCAGGAATACCCCCGATTTGCAACCCTTCCGCCACATGCAAAATATTCCTGCTCGCAAGACGCGGAATTTTGCGCTATGAGATAGTTCAGCATTAAACCAATGCCCCATCCGCCCGGAGGATCGCCCATGGCCACCAGGAAACGCCCCAAGAAACCAGACATTTCCGCCGACCAGCTTAAGGCCCGTTACCATGACATGCTGCTGATCCGGCGTTTCGAGGAAAAAGCCGGCCAGCTTTACGGCATGGGGCTGATCGGCGGGTTCTGCCACCTCTATATCGGTCAGGAAGCGGTTGTTGTCGGTCTGGAAGCGGTGGCTGAAGAGGGTGACCGGCGCATCACATCCTATCGTGACCACGGGCACATGCTGGCCTGCGGCATGGACCCGAAAGGCGTGATGGCCGAACTGACCGGGCGCGAAGGCGGCTATTCCGGGGGCAAGGGCGGCTCGATGCACATGTTTTCCAAAGACCGCCACTTCTATGGCGGCCATGGCATTGTCGCGGCGCAGGTGCCGCTTGGCGCGGGACTGGCCTTTGCCGACCAGTATCTGGAAAATGACCGGGTGACCTTTGTCTATTTCGGCGAGGGCGCGGCAAACCAGGGGCAGGTCTATGAGACCTTCAACATGGCCGCCCTGTGGAAACTGCCCGCCATCTTTGTGGTCGAAAACAACCAGTATGCCATGGGCACGGCCCAGACCCGTTCCACCTCTACCCCTGCGCTTTATACCCGCGGCGCGGCGTTCGGCATTCCGGGTCGCGAGGTTGACGGCATGGACGTGCTGGCCGTCAGCGCCGCCGGACAAGAGGCCGTCGCCCATTGCCGGGCCGGTAAGGGGCCGTATATCCTCGAGATCAAGACCTATCGCTATCGCGGACACTCTATGTCTGACCCGGCGAAATACCGGACCCGCGAGGAAGTGCAGAAAGTGCGGGATGAGCGCGACCCGATTGAGCATGTCCGCGCCCTGTTGCTGGAGGGCGGCCACGCGACCGAGGACGACCTGAAGGCGATTGACAAGGACATCAAGGCGACGGTCAACGCGGCGGCGGAGTTTGCCCGGCAAAGCCCGGAACCGGCCGCTGAAGAATTGTGGACCGACATTTGCGCGGAGGCCTCCTGATGCCCCACTTTGAAATCCATGTGAACAACGTTGAAGAAGCGAAAGCCTTCTACACCGTCCTGTTTGGCTGGACCTACACGGCGATGCCCGGTGGCGAAGACATGGACTATCACCTGATCGAGGGCCGCGACATCGGCACCGGTCACGGGCTGACCGGCGGCATGTTCCGCCGGATGGACACATCCCCGGCCCCGGGGACAGCCATTCGCGGCGGCACGATGACCTTTGATGTCGAAGACGTTGATGCGACGTATAAACAGGCGCTGGCCAATGGCGGGGCCGAAGCTCTTCCGCCGACTGACATGGCCGGTGTCGGCCGCTTCGCCTATGTCGAAGACGGTCAGGGCAATGTCGTCGGCTTCATCAAATCGGAGGGCGCATAAATGGCGACCGAAATCCTCATGCCCGCCCTGTCGCCGACGATGGAGGAAGGGACGCTGGCGAAATGGCTGGTGAG